>CAKVEH010000043.1 GCA_934728205.1 uncultured Helicobacteraceae bacterium | reverse complement strand
GGCTCGAGATTCTGCTTCTGGGATAACACTTAGCCACTCTAAAATATGGTTTTTAAGCGTGTTTAAAATATTATTAAACTCTTCTAAATTTGCACTTTTAATAAAATCAATAAGAGAATCTATAACAAACACCACAGGCACAATAAGTAACAAAACCAATACAAGCACGCTTAATAGGCAGGCTAAGATTCTAAACTTCACTGCCTTAAGGAGAAATTTCATCAATTCAAATGTCGCCACACAAAGTAAAAGCGCGATAAGTAAATTCATCAAAAAAGACTGATATAGGCAATAAATCAAATATAAAGTGCAAAAAAATACCACCCAAAAAAAATAAATCCCTTTCACACCGCAACCTTAAAAATTATATTGAATAAAAACGCGTCCAAGCAAATAACTTCTACCATCGCTCGCAAACACATTATCATCAAGTGTTATCCCTGTTTCATTAAGCATTCCTATCAATCCACCACCAACCTGTAAGTTCTCATCAAGCATAAGTTTTGCGTTTGCTTCCCAATTAAATACTTGCCTGCCGCTAGCTGTTGTCGTGCGTATCGCAGATTCTAAAGTAACTTGATTTTGGAAAATGTATTCAACAAAGGCATATAAAGTAAGTGCATTGGCATAAAACAACCCCTCTCTACGCTCAAAGTAAGTGCTCTGCCCAAAGGAATCAATCCCAGCTATACCTCTTTTTGATACATTGATAAACCCTCCACCAATCTTCATACCCACTAATTGCAATCCACCCTCAAGCCAAACAAAAGCACTATCACCATCCGTTGGCAAACGCTCAACCTCTTGATTGCTATTGCCAATATATGAAAGCAAATGCGCTTTGCCAAAAAATGATGACTCGCCTACTAAGGGCTTGTTAATAAGCCCCTGAACACCAAAGCTCACAAACCTGCCCGGCGCGTAATAAAAATACGGGTGAAGTTTGAGAATAGATTGAGGGAGATTGAGGTGCATTGCTCCATAAAAAGCACCCGTAGCACCATAAGGATTACGATAATCTGACATACGATAATTTGTTACATACGCATTGGCATTTACCCACGCAATATCAGCCGTTACATACGGAGTTACATTAAGCTCTGCGTGAATGCCTTGATTGTAGTGCTTTATCCATTCGGCGTCCATTTTGAATCTACCAAATTCCGTTCTTATAGGTGTGCTTTCATTGCCGTGTCGCACATACAATTCCGTTAAAATGGCTGTTCGCTTGCTTGTTTTAAAATCACCTCGTGTATATTCATACAATCGTCCAGCCAACCATACCGAGCCACCAAAACTCCATCGATTAGGACTTATAGGCGAGCGATACCCTATCGAGGTATTCACATCAGCGAAGTTCGCTCTACTACCACTCATATATTGATAATATCCACCAATATGCCCATAGATTCTGCCATTAGCAAGAAAATCACTCACCTCATCAGCAAGTAAAATCTGGCACGCACAAAAGAAAGTAATAAAAATTTTTTTGCTCAAATAAGTCCTTTAAATCCTTTTAATGCCCTTAAATAAGCCTTTGTATAATGATAGAATCACCAGCTCATTGTGCTTACTTTAATATCAAAAAGCAAAAGTAATTCCTTATGTGTTTATTTGCAGTCCTCGCGCATAATCACATCTTTGACACTTTGGCATTATTGCCTTGCCAATTTTAAAATTTTGCGCAATCTCTTGTGCCAATGGGCGTTGTAAAATATCACCAAGCACATCTTGTTTAATATTGCCAAGCACAATCTCCCCAAAAGCATCAATACAACAAGGCACAACCACGCCATTACTTAAAATCCCTAATTGCTTATGCACACCATAACAATAGAGATTTATTGTCTTTGTATCTTGCACACTTTCAATAAGAGAATCTCGCCCGCCCCATTCAAAATCACGCGTTTTCACAAGAAAGATTTTATACGCAAGCCTTGCCCTACTCTCCTTAGATTCTACTAAGTGCAATATATCTTTTATATCTTTATCAAAGGCTGTTGAAATTTGTTCTAAAATCTCTTGCGTGGTGGGATTTTTCTCCTTTGACTTGAGTAGATGTCCTTGTAAATGCTTTTGGTGTAGGCGCAGTTGGATAAAAATTTCGCTTTTGTGTTCTTTGCAAAATTTACAAAATGCCAAAACACGCTCTAAATGATTTTTGTGAAAACTTGCCTTAGAATCAACAAACGCACTTAGTGAAAAGGCAACTTGATGAATGGGCTTTTGCGAAAGAAGCGCAAAATGCTTAGTGTGTAAAAATTTCGCATTACTCACTAAATCCGCGCGCAAATCAAACCCATCTAAAATTTTAAGGTATTCATCTAAATTTTTCACAGCTAATGGGTCGCCTAAAATATGCAAACACACGAGATTTGTAAGTCGCTTTGGTGTGCTTAAAGATTCACAAATATGCCTAAAATCCTCCAAACTCATTACTCCACGAGAATCTGTCCTTTGGCTTTGTGGGCAAAAGCTACATTTAAGCCCACAAATATCGCTTAACTCAATATACACCTTGTCTAACATTATTTTAGTGTATGTCGCACAACACTTCACGCCCAGCGATATATAAACTTTTTACCTCTTTTGCTTGGAGAATAAAATGCAAGGCAGCTTGAGATACATCGTCGATCTGCGCTACTTGTGGCATTGCAAATACAGCAATATCTGCATTTTTGTCCTTTTTTAATTCCCCAGATTCTATGCCTAATGCCTTGCCTCCCCCGTTAGTCGCACTAAGGAGTAACCTTTGAGCAAGCCATTGTATATCCACACCCACATAGCCAAAGAGTGCACTTTTTAGTTCTTCTAGCATATCAACGCTATTATTTGAGCTTTTACCATCAGTCCCAATGGCGATATTAAGAGACTTTGGTGTATTGTGTAATGCAAAATAAGTATTACACAATAAGCGATTTGAGCGCGGACATATTACTACACTATGATTATTTTGTGCCATTTGGTTAAGTTCATCTCGTGAGGCAAAAAGACAATGTGTAAAAAGTGCGTTTATCTCGTTAAATTGTGCTAAAAAACTCTGTGCGCTAAAAAATGGAGTAGGATTACTCACACCAAAAGCCTTAGTAAAAAAATCATAAAAATATCCACTTTTGCAATCAAGCCACTCTCTCTCGTGTGTAGATTCTAAAAAATGTGCACTTACAGGGGCTTTTAATTGCCTTGCTAGCTCCAATGCGTGTTTAGCATAAATAGTATGCAACGAATACGGCGAATGCAAGGCGATGGCTGGCGTAAAGGTGCGTGATTGATATGCCTTGCAATCCTCTACCCGTGCTTTCAAATTAGCAAAAAGAGAATCTAACGCACTTGGATTACTTCCCATTGCTTCGTTAAAATACACCACGCGTAAAGGCGAATGAGCTAATGGCTCTAAATCATATCCATAGCTACTAATCGCGCCCACGCTCCCCACACCACTTTTTAATTGTTGGGTAAGAGATTGGTGGATAGATTGTGTAATATCACCTAAAACATCATCTCTCTTAGCAATCACAGAATCTAGCCACCGACCAAAATCTCCATACACAAAACTTGCGACATTATTGCTAAATTCAAAATGAATATGTGCGTTGATAAGTGCTGGTAAAAGCACACAATCTTTGTGAAAATGCGCGCTAATATTTGGGAATGCGCTTTGAAGCTGTGCAAAGGGCGCAACCTCTAAGATTCTATCATTTTCAATAAGCACAGCATAATCGCGTTGCACGCTACATTGTGTATCGCAAATAAACACTAAACTCCCGCCTACAATCACGCGCTCTTGCATTGCTTGTCTTTTAATGTGTAATTATTGCAACTTTGTGCTTTTGTGCGAAGATGGCGTGGATTCATAAAGTGTTACATCAAGTTTATCAAATGGAATCTCAATGCCATTTTTATCCAAGCTTTCCTTAAGGGCTTCTAGGACTTGTGCTTTTGATTGCACTGTGCCGTGCTCAATGCCAATCCAAAAGCGGATAATAAAATTAAGCGAGCTGGAAGCCATATCGCTAAGTCCCACAAAATAACCCTTTTTGCTATCCACACAAGGCACACTTTCAAGCACGCTTGTAGCGATTGATTTGACTTTTTCTATATCGCTATCATACCCCACACCAAAGACAATATCAAGTCGTCTTTGCGTTATATCTGTGGAGTTGATAACATTCGCGCTTGCAATATTGCTATTAGGGATAATGGCAAGCTTACCATCGGGTAATCGCAGTGTTGTGTTAAAGAGATTGATTGCCTCTACTTTACCTGTGAGCGAACCAAACTCAATAGTATCTCCCGGGCTAAATGGTCGTAAAATAATGAGGATAATCCCGCTCGCCACCGATGAGAGAGAATCTTTTAACCCAAGCGCGATAGCCACACCAGCTGTGCCAAGCACTGCGACTATGGAATTTATCTGCACGCCTATCGTGCCAAGTGCGGCGATGATGACTACTATGTTTATCCCAATAAACACCACTTGGGAGAGAAAATTCGCCAACACAATGTCGCGCTCTTGCAATCCTTTTTTAATCTTTTTGGCAAAAAAGCGTGAGAGATAATACCCAAGTATCATTAGAGCAATGAGTTTGAGTGAAATAAGCGTGATGTCCTCTAAGATTCCCTCTAAATTACTTGGCAAAATGTCGCTCAAAAACTTTTCCATCGCATAATCCTTGATTGTATAAGTTTAACATTAAAATCATAGCGTAATTTAGCGTGATTTACGCTTGAGTTTTATCGCAGGGATATTTTTCGTATCATTTTTAGGCAAACGAAGTTTCCAAATCAAATTATTAAGTTGTTTTTAAGGGTATTTTTCTTAAAATCTATTTGTCTTTAGGACACTAAAAGGCGACAAATTCCACAACAGGAGGAAATATGCAAGAGGAAAAGGTTATTGAGAGTTACACAGGTGTAACCCCAGAGAGGAAAAAGAGCAAAATACCCGCACGACTTGATTTTATGCAGAGTGCTAGTGGCTTGTTCTTAGGTTTATTTATGATAGGGCATATGTTTTTTGTCTCAAGCATTTTGCTAGGCAAAGATGTGATGTATGCTGTTACGAAGTTTTTTGAGGCAAGTTTTATTGTCGATAGAGGACAGCCACTTATTGTGTCTGCTATTGTCGCGGTCGTAATCATTGCATTTGTTACACACGCATTTTTAGCATTGCGAAAATTCCCCATCAACTACAAGCAATTTCTTGCCCTAAAGGTTCATAAAGACTTAATGAAACACGGAGATACTTCATATTGGTTCATTCAGGCATTGACAGGTTTTGCATTATTTTTCTTAGGAAGTGTGCATCTTTTTGTAATGCTTACAAAACCAGAAACCATCGGACCAAATGCTTCTTCATATCGCTTCGTGCAAGAGAACTTTTGGATTTTGTATTTATTCTTGCTTATTGCAGTAGAGCTTCACGGCTCAATAGGCTTATACAGGCTTTGCATTAAATGGGGTTGGTTTGAGAATCTAGGTATTCAAGCTTTAAGAAAAATCAAACTTGCAATGACAATATTCTTTTTGACACTTGGTGTTTGCACATTTGTAGCATATATGAATATTGGATTAGAGCAAGACAAAGACAAGGGCATAGAATACTACAAAGAACTAGACCACAAAGAGTTTGGTAAATAAGGAGGAATAAATGAAGATTACATATTGTGATGCGTTAGTCATCGGTGGAGGATTGGCTGGTCTTAGGGCTTCTATTGCAGCACAGCAAAAGGGCCTAAGCACAACCGTGCTCTCTTTAGTGCCTGTGAAACGAAGCCACTCAGCTGCAGCACAAGGTGGAATGCAAGCAAGTCTGGGTAACTCAAAGATGAGTGATGGTGATAATGAAGATTTGCACTTTGCTGATACCGTGAAGGGAAGTGATTGGGGTTGCGACCAAAATGTTGCGAGAATGTTTGTAACAACCGCGCCAAAAGCAATTAGAGAGCTTGCTGCTTGGGGTGTGCCCTGGACGAGAATCCAAAAGGGTGATAGGACAGCTGTTATCAATGCACAAAAAACAACTATTACCGAAGAGGAATTTAGGCACGGCTATATCCATTCACGCGACTTTGGTGGGACAAAGAAATGGCGCACTTGCTATACAGCTGATGCGACAGGACACACAATGCTTTATGCTGTGGCAAATGAGGCATACAAACACGGCGTGGATATTCAAGATAGAAAAGAAGCCATTGCGCTAATCCATAAAGACGGACAATGTTATGGTGCGGTTGTGCGTGATTTGGTAACGGGTGAATTAAGCGCGTATGTAGCCAAAGGCACGCTTATCGCCACAGGCGGTTATGGTAGATTGTATAAGAATACTACAAATGCTGTAATTTGTGAGGGCATAGGTCTAGCAATAGCAATGGAAACAGGTGTAGCAAAACTTAGCAATATGGAAGCAGTGCAGTTCCACCCAACTCCACTTTTCCCAAGCGGGATCTTATTAACAGAAGGTTGTCGCGGTGATGGTGGGATTTTGCGTGATGTTGATGGCTATCGCTTTATGCCAGATTATGAGCCAGAGAAAAAGGAGCTTGCAAGCCGAGATGTGGTCTCACGCAGAATGATTCAGAGAATCCGCGAGGGCAAGGGCGTGAAGTCTCCTTACGGAGAACATTTGTGGCTTGATATTTCTATTTTAGGCAGAGAGCATATTGAGCGAAATTTGCGTGATGTGCAAGATATTTGCAAGATATTTGCAGGGATTGACCCAGCTGATGAGGGCAAAAAAGGTTGGGCTCCTGTAAAGCCAATGCAACACTACTCAATGGGTGGTATCCGCACCAACTATCAAGGACAAAGTTACCTAAAAGGGCTTTTTGCCGCTGGTGAAGCAGCGTGCTGGGATATGCACGGGTTTAACCGACTTGGCGGAAACTCTGTGAGCGAAGCCGTAGTCTCTGGTATGATTATTGGTGATTACTTCGCGCAATATTGCGAAAAAACTCAAATTGACATTCCTACAAACCTTGCAGAAAAGTTTGTAAATGACCAACATAACTATCTCTCAAGTCTGCTTAATAACGCAGGCAACGAAGATGTCTATGTGATTAAAAATGCAATGAAAGAAGTTATGGAAGAAGATGTGGGAATCTTCCGTGATGGCAAAGGATTAGAAGATGCTGTGAAGCGATTAGAGGAGCTGTATAAACGAAGTAGAAATATCCAAGTCAAAAACAAAAAACTCCACGATAATCCAGAATTAGAAGATGCCTATCGCGTGCCAAAAATGCTAAAGCTCGCACTTTGTGTAGCAAAAGGTGCGCTTGATAGGACAGAATCTCGTGGCGCACATACACGAGAGGATTATCCGAAGCGTGATGACTTAAATTGGCTTAAACGCACGCTTACGAGCTGGGAAGACCCAAACCAAACAATGCCAACCGTAACTTATGAAGACCTTGATATTTCTAAAATGGAAATTGCTCCGGGATTCCGTGGATATGGTGCGAAAGGTATGATTATTGAGAATCCAAAAAGTGCGATTCGACAAAGCGAGATAGAGAAAATCACTGCCGAAGTGCAAGCTAAAGGTGGCGATAGATATGAGCTTCAACAAGCCCTAATGCCCTTTGAACTCCAAGAGAAATTCAAAGGTAGAAATCAACGATTAGGAGATAAGTAATGAGCACACAACAAAAAGGAAGAACACTTACCATAAGAGCGTTAAAGTTTGACCCTCAAAGTGCAGTTTCTAAGCCACATTTTAGGGAATACAAGATAGAGGAAACAGATTCTATGACGATTTTTATCGTGCTAAATATGATACGCGAAAAGCAAGACCCAGATTTGAGTTTTGACTTTGTGTGTCGTGCTGGGATTTGTGGGAGTTGCTCTATGATGATTAACGGGCGTCCGCGTCTGGCTTGTCGCACATTGACAAAAGATTTGCCAAGCGTGATTACACTTATGCCATTGCCTGCGTTTAAGCTTATCAAAGATTTGAGTGTTAATACAGGCGATTGGTTTGCAGGTATGACGAAGCGCGTGGAGAGCTGGATTCACACACAGCACACACCTGATATTTCTAAACTTGAAGCCCCTATCGAGCCGCAAGTTGCTGATGAAGTCTTTGAGCTTGATAGATGTATTGAGTGTGGGTGCTGTATCGCAAGTTGTGCCACAAAAGTAATGAGAGATGACTTCTTAGGTGCAGCTGGTATGAACCGCGTAGCTCGCTTTATGATTGACCCACACGATGAGCGCACTGATGAGGATTATTACGAACTCGTTGGGAATGATGATGGCGTGTTTGGCTGTATGAGCCTTATCGCTTGCCACGATGTCTGCCCTAAAGAGCTTCCACTGCAAAGCAAAATCGCTTATTTGCGCCGCAAAATGGTAGCAGTCGGCAAAAAAGACTAAGTCTTGACCAAATGAGAATCTAGCACATTTGTCGCTAGATTCTTTCTATATTCTCCCAATAGATTCTAAAATCTCTTATATAACGCAAATTTACCACTTCCTAAAAATACGATAGCAAGCGCACCAAACAAATACAATCCCTGTAATTCGACAATCCACCCGCCGTGCTGATTAAGCGCGAAAATCTCTCCACCCGTTACCACGAGTGCGGCAACTATCATCGTCCCAATTATCATTAGTGCGTTCAATCGCACGCACACACCAAGTATAAGCAAAATCGGTGCAAGCACCTCTCCTACATACACACCATAAGCTATAAAGCTAGGAAGTCCTATGCCTTGCATCGCTCCCTCTATGCCGCCTATGCCATTTTCAATCTTGTTTATCCCGTGCAGGAACATCAACCCTCCTACACTCAAACGCAATATGAGCCTGCCTACATCGCCACCATTTGCATAAAACAACATACAAACTCCTCAAATCATAAAATTGAGGGTTGGGATCTTAACATAAAAGCACTGCAAATGCTTAGAAAA
>CAKVEH010000042.1 GCA_934728205.1 uncultured Helicobacteraceae bacterium | reverse complement strand
ACATTAGATGACAACAGCACAATTCACAATCAAGGGCTTAAGACTTGTGCTTTAAGCGAGATTTTAGACACAAATGAGCGCGTAAGTATCGCTATAAAATCAGGCGATTTTGCTAGTTTTGGCGAGTTTTTCGCCCACAATGCCCCACACTTTAGCCCAATCATAGAATCTAAAGGCGTAATCCTTTTACAAAATTTCCCCACAGATTGAAAAACCTAGTGTAAAAAATATATGCTACAATGCAAACTACAAACCATTCCTAAGGAGACACTATGCGTCTAAGTGAAGCAATAGCATTTTTACAATCAAAAGACATACAAATCAAACATTTGCAAACAGCACAAGACTTTGAGCTTAGCGCAATCGCTCCACTTGATGAAGCGATATCATCGCAGGTAAGCTATATCGACCAAGATAAATACGCCAAAGACTTGCAACACTCCAAAGCTGGTGCTGTGCTCGTGCGTGAAAATCTCACAAGTCAAGTGCCACAAAATATCCAAGTGCTTGAAGTTCCAAATCCACATTTAGCTTTTGCCTATCTCTCACATTTGTTTAAAAAGCCAGAATTTAGCAACCCAAACACCAACTACGCAACAAAACACACAAACGCTCAAATTGCCCCAAACGCATTCATTGGGAAAGATGTAAGCATTGGAAAAGGCAGTGTGATTATGTCAAATGTCGTAATTAGTGATAATGTCAAAATGGGTGAAAACTGCATTATTTATCCTAATGTAGTGATTTACCGCGATAGTATTATTGGTAATAATGTCATTTTGCACGCGGGGAGTATTATTGGAAGTGATGGCTTTGGTTATGCGCATACAAATCTTGGCGAACATATCAAAATCGAACATAACGGGTGTGTAGAAATACAAGATAATGTCGAAATTGGCGCGAACAACACTATCGATAGAGCAGTGTTTGGTAAAACCCTCATTAAACAAGGCGTAAAAATTGACAATTTAGTGCAAATTGGACATAACTGCGTAATCGGCGAACATAGCTTGCTAGTATCGCAAGTAGGCTTAGCAGGGAGCACCACCACAGGGCGCAATGTCGTAATGGGCGGGCAAGCAGGCACGGGTGGGCATATCCATATCGGGGATTTTGTGCAAGTGGCTGGGCGAGGTGCGGTTGGTAAAAATCTCCCACCAAATACTAAATGGGGCGGGCACCCGCTAATGGAACTTGATGCGTGGATGAAGTTTTATGTGAAATTGCGTAAAATGGTAAAAGATTCATAGAAATCCCGTTTATAATATTTAAGAATCTAAAATGAGGTAAGATAAAAGGGGGTAGCCTAGTCTTTCTTTAAGGAGGATTGCTTTACTAGGCTACTTAAATAAAAAAGTTGCGATAGCGTTTTTTCTAGGTTGGAGTTGGAGGGGACCCTGCGAGAAACGCTAAAGTAAGTTGTATTCAAAGCCTATCTACTCGCTATTGGTAAGCTTTGGTTGGAATTGTAAAAAACAAACCTAAACAAAAAGTAAATCACAAAAATTCTTTAAGGTTTTAATATTTATTTAAATATATATAATATAGTTCTATATACTTAAAATAAAGGAGATACTATGAACAAACACGATACTATCACACATCAAAGTATAAAAGAGTTGATGGATATTTTTTACGACAAAGTGCGCAACGATGAGAATCTAGGACCAATTTTTAAAGCGCAACTTGGCAATGAAGATTCTCGTTGGGAGATACATAAAAAGCATATTGGGAATTTTTGGAAACAAATGCTCTTAGGAGAAATGGGCTTTGAGGGACAACCGATGAAAAAACACCTTGAACTGCCACCTTTCCCACGCGAGAGATTTGGCGATTGGCTTAGTCTTTTTGAAACCTCCCTTAACAAAGTGCATACCAAAGAAGTAGCCCAAGAGATTTTCTTTAAAGCTCGTGCTATCGCACAAAAATTTCAACAAATGCTTTATGAAGTGCCTCACCACTAAACTTAGCAATTAAGGCGCAAGCATTCATATAGAACCCACAAAAACTCTCGTTATAGAATCACAATTCTATAACGATTTTATCAAACCACCTATGATAGCCTATTTATTCTCAAGTAAATTTTGCTCTTCCATTGCGGTATAAATCTCATTATACCCACTCAATGCCTCTTTATCCACTCTGCGCCATTCATTCAAGCCCTCCATTGCCATCATCTTGGCGATTACAGGGTCATTTTTGCGTGTATTTTGGCTTAGGAGCATTTGTGAGAACGCCTCGCCAAGCGCGCTATCATATTCGGGTAATACACTAAAGTTACAATGACAATAACCCGGCGAACTCCAAAAACTCTCAATCTCTGGGTATGTGCCATCTTGGAGGATTCTTACCCAAGTGCTCGAGCCGATACTCCCCGCATCAAGTGAGCCGTTTTTAATTGATTCTAATACATCAAACTCACTTCTACCCGTATCGCCGTGCTTGCCCATATCACTATTATGACGCACTATGCCTAATCCTATGGCTTTTACCTCATCGCCTTTTCCACGCCCACACTCATCAGGAGAGTTGAATTCTGTGATTTGCGGAGCGATACTTGCCTTTTGTAGATAATATAATGCCATAATCGCAGCCTGTGCACTATCTCTACTGCCTAAACCAAATCTTTTGCCCTTTAAATCCTCTAAAGATTTTATCGCGCTATCTTTGCGTGCTACAAACTTCGTAGTAAAGCCAATATCCGTATCACGCATAATAAGCGCACGGGCCTTATCTTTTGTTGCGTGTAGTGTGCGTATCCAAGCGACATTAGTATTCCAAGCCACATCGATATGTCCCTTAAGTAGAGAATCTACCTGTCTTTCATAATTACTAAAAAGCACATAATCCAAACGGAATCCAAAATCCCCAGCATTAGCATAATCACGGATAATATCCCAAATAGGCACAACCTTTGGGTCATAAGCTACCGCCCCTAATAAAATCGTTTTCATTCATTCTCCTTTGCAATACATCATTTCACCAACGCATCGCCTAGCCAGATTTTAAGCACATCAAGGCTTGGTGCCATTACTTGTGAAGCTAAACAATCACGCATATATCGCTCTAATGGCAGTCGTTTGGCATACGCATTTCCACCGCCTAATCTCATTGCAAGGGAGCAAACCTCCATAACATTATTGGTTGCGTTAATCCTACTTGCAAAGATTTTAGTCGCACAATCAGCCTCCCCTGCCTTAAAGCTTCTAGCTGCCTCATACACAAGCGCAAGAGAACCCTGCACCTTGGCATAAATTTCAGCTAAATGCACCTTAACCATTTCAATGTCTGCCAACGCTTGTCCGCTCGTATATTTGCGACTTTTTGTATAATCAAGCACACATTGATATGCCGCACTTGTTAGCCCTGTATAAACTGCCGCAAGCCCACTTATAAAATACGCAAGCTCTAAGGGAGCTTGTTCCTCAAACTTCCCTTCCTCACCAATAAGAAAACTCTCATTCACTTGCACACCATTATATTTCACAGGCATTGATGAGTTTCCACGCATTCCTAAGCCGTCCCACGCAGATTCTTCGTGTATTATATTTGGCAGTGTCCTATCCACTAGCCAATTATTTTGTGTGCCTTGCACTTTGCACGAATTTGTGTTAGTGAGGTAATAATCCGCGTTTAAAGCCGAAGTAACGAAACTCTTTCGCCCTGTGAGGATTCTATTATTGCCATCGATTTTTTCTGTAATATCTGGCGCATTAAAATGCGTGCCTGAACCACTTTCGCTATATGCCAAAGCGAGAGCAATTTCGCCTTTTGCGATTTTTGGCAAAAATTCCTTTTTCATACTATCATTTGCAAATCCCACCAAACACGCACTAGCAGTATTGTGCATCATATAGCAAAGCCCTGTGGTAGCATCTTTACGCGCTATCTCATAGCATACAATAGCGTGCTCTACGATACTTCCACCCACACCACCAAATTCTTTAGGCACTAAAAGCCCCATAAAGCCCTCTTTTTTAAGCGTATTATACGCCTCTTTTGGGAATCTCCCCTCTTTATCCACACTTTGTGTGATTGGCGCGACTACTTCTTGTGCGATTTGTTGCGCCTTTGCACGCACATTTGATAATTCTAGCATTGTTGCTCCTTGAATATAATTTTGTAATTCAATCACACGGATTGCTCAACAGACATAACAAAAGCTAAAAAAATATTTGAAGTCTTAAGAATACTTGTCTGCGCCCTATCCTAGAGCCTGACTTCTGTAAGTATATCAAAATTTCACATTTTTTACCCAAAAATATTTGTGTAAGGGTTATAATTGTGTAATGAAAGTGCAAAATTATCATCTTATTGTGAGTGGAGTTGTGCAAGGCGTTGGGTTTCGTCCATTTGTGTATAATCTCGCCACACGCTTAAAACTCAAAGGCACAATCCAAAACCACGCCCATTGCGTGGTAATCACGCTTTATCACCTCTCTTTAAGCACACTAAAGCACTTTATAGCACTTTTGAAAAATAACGCACCCAAAAATGCCAAAATCACCACAATCACTTACAAAAGTTTTGCAGATTCTCACTTGGCAAAGGACTTTCGCATTATTCACACAAACAACACAAGCACGCACGCTCAAAACCTTTCATTACAAATCCCAAAAGATTATGCAATATGCCAAGAATGCCTAAAAGACTTCTCTAATCCCACACGATTCCACTCTTACGCATTCACCGCTTGCACGCAGTGTGGCGCACGATATAGTATGCTCTACTCCTTGCCTTATGAGCGAGTAAATACCGCTATGCGCGACTTTATGATGTGCGCACAATGTCAAAAAGATTATGAAAACCCGCTTGATAGACGATTTCACGCTCAGCCAATCTCTTGCAACCACTGTGCCATAGAATTTTCCTTTAATGGAGTAAAGACAAATGCACTGCAAGCGTGTATAAACGCACTTAAAAATGATAAAATTGTAGCAATCAAAGGCATTGGGGGCTTTGCGCTCGTTACCAAAGCAGACAATACGCAAAATATCGCACAATTACGAATGAGGAAAAATCGCCCACATAAGCCATTTGCCATTGTGTGTAAAGACCTAGCTCAAGTGCGCCAAATCGCCAAATGCACCAAAAAAGAGGAGCAAGCCTTACAAAACAAACAATCTCCTATTGTGCTTTTAACCAAAAAGAAACGATTAGATTCTAATGCTGCTTTAAGCCAAGAATGCTTAGACTTAATCGCGCCAAATATCGACACCATAGGAATCCTGCTTCCATTTAGCGGTATTTTACACCTGCTTTTTACATTCCTTGATAGTCCGCTTATTTTCACAAGTGCCAATGCCAATGGCTCACCAATCGCCACAAATACACAAGAACTCCAGCAATTTTGTAGTGTGTTTGATTGTGTGCTTACTTACAATCGTGCCATTGTTAATGGCATTGATGATTCTGTGGTGCGCTTGATTGGTGGAAATGTGAGAATCTTGCGCTCCGCTCGTGGTTATGCACCACTCACACTAAAAAGCACATTTAAACCCAAAGCACCGCAAGCACAGATTCTCACACTCGGAGCGAATCAAAAGGCGAGTTTTTCTCTTAGTGATGGCACGCATACACTCACTTCGCATTATATCGGAGATTTAAACAATCTCCATACACTTGCTCGCTACCAACACACGCTTGCCAATATCCTTGCGCTCTATCGCTTTACTCCACAAATCTTTGTGTGCGATATGCATCCACAATATGCGACAAGTGTGCTAGTTAAAGAGATTGCAAGGAAGACAAAAAATACACTAGATTCTACAATCTCTACAAACTCACACAGCCTCCAAATCACACAATGTGAATTTGTCAAAAAGCAGGACAATCACTTTGCAATCCAGCACCATTACGCGCATTTTTGTGCTATTTTGGGAGAGAATGGCAAATATGACAAAAAACAATATTTAGGCATTATTTGGGACGGGACGGGATTTGGGGTGGATTCTCACATTTGGGGTGGTGAAGCCTTTGTGGGTAATCTCCACAGCGCAAAGCGTGTAGCGAGTTTGCAAGAGTTTAGATTGCTTGGTGGGGAAAACGCGATTAAAGACATTCGCCGTTTAAGCCTAGCGCTCATTTTAGCATTCGCTCCAACGCATAGAGACATAATCGTCCCGCATTTTAACGCACAAGAACTCACACTCTTAGAGCAAATGTATGAGAAAAACTTAAACTCCATTGCCACAAGCTCGGTTGGTAGGCTTTTTAGCGCAGTGGCACACATTCTTGGCATTGCGGAGAGGGAGAGTTATGAGGGGCAATGCGGGGCAATGCTAGAATCATATTATGACAACAATGAATATGGATTGTATCCTGTGTGCCTTGCAGATGAGTTACGCATCGATATAGCACCACTTATAAGCGGAATCTGTGCGGACAAAAAATCTCATCTCAAAACCACAAACATTGTAAGCAAATTTTTTAACTCACTCGCACAAATCGCCCTACTCATCGCGCAAAAGCACAAATCTCGCATAGATACAAATGAAATATTCTTTAGCGGTGGGGTGTTTGCCAATAAGGTTTTATGTGAGCGAATCGCTAAGATTTACAAACAAAATGGCTTTAGGGCAATATTTGCTACAAAATATCCAAGTGGCGATGAGTGCATTAGCTTAGGGCAGGCACTTGCGATAATCGCACGAATAAAGCAAGACACAAAAATAAAGGCAGATTTAAAGAAAACTTAATTGCCAAGTTTTTACGGTTTAGAGGAATAGCGGGTTTGGACTACACTAACCCATCTCCCTCCTCATCGCCATCTTCATCATCTTGTTTTTCTTTGGGACATTTGTTGGCATAAGCGACCTTATCACTACCGACATTTACGATTTTCACCCCGCTTGTATTGCGTCCTGCTTCGCGTATAGCTTCAGTATCTACGCGTATCATTTTGCCCGAGCTTGTGAGCACCATTAAGTCCATATCCTCATCATTGAGACTTATCACACTTACGAGATTCCCTGTTTTTGGCGTGAGCTTCATTACGATTACGCCCTTGCCCGCACGCGATTGCAAGCGATACTCGCCCGCCGTAGTTTGTTTGCCAATGCCACGCTCACTCACGGTTAGGAGTTTATCCGTGTCATTATCAATAGTAGTCGCACCCACGACAAAATCTTTATTAACCTTAAACTTTAAGCCCGTTACACCACGCGCCACGCGCCCAATCTCACGCACATCTTCCACGCTAAAGCGGATACACATTCCTTGATAAGTAGCGATAAAAAGTTGCTTGACATTAGCGTTAATGATATGTGCGGTTACAAGTTCATCATTATCATCTAAATTGATTGCGCGGATTCCCACGCTTCGCACATTACCATATTCACTTAGGTTTGTGCGTTTGACAAGTCCGTTTTTGGTGAAAAATACAAGTGATTTATCGGTGTTAAAATCACTTGTAGTGATTGTCGCCATAATTTTTTCATTTGCTTGGATATTGATGAGATTTACCACTGCTTTACCAATGGCTGTCCTGCCCGCTTCAGGAATCTTATAAACTTTCAACCAATAAAGTTGCCCGCGATTGGTTACAAAAAGTATGGTGTCGTGTGCATTAGCGATAAAAAACGATTCTATAAAGTCATCATCGTGAGTATTGCCACTAATCTTACCTTTACCACCACGATTTTGCTTTTCATAAGTCTTTAGCGGGACACGCTTGACATAGCCTCTATGACTCATCGTAACGACCACTTTTTCATTAGGGATTAAATCCTCTATATCAATAGCATCATAGTCATCTTCAATTTGTGTTTTACGCGGAGAGCTAAACTTTTCCTTAATCTCTAAAAGTTCTTGCTTGATGATTTCTTTGAGCTTTTCCTCACTTTTAAGGATAGATTCTAAACGCGCGATTTCAGCGAGGAGCTCGGCATATTCTTTTTCAATTTTATCACGCTCTAAGCCTGTTAAGCGTTGCAAGCGCATTTCTAGGATTGCTTTGGCTTGGAGCTCTGTGAGTTTGAACTTTTTAACAAGAGCATTTTTCGCTTCCTCACCATCAGCACTTGCACGGATAAGCGCGATAATTTCATCGATATTATCAAGCGCGATTTTTAAACCCTCTAAAATATGTGCTCGGGCTTTTGCTTTCTCTAATTCAAAAATACTTCGGCGGATTATTACGCTTTTGCGATGGGTTATAAAAATATTCAAAAGCTCTAAAAGTGTAAAAATTTTAGGCTCTTTGTTGTTAATCGCTAGCAAGATAATGCCAAAAGTGCTCTCCATTGTAGTTGATTTAAACAAGTGATTGAGCACAATTTCACTCATTGCCTCTCTTTTAAGCTCAATTACCACGCGGATTCCTTCTCTATCGGATTCATCACGCACTTCACTAATGCCATCGATAATTTTCTCTTTGGCAAGCTCACTAATTTGCTCGACTAGCTTTGCTTTATTGACTTGATATGGGACTTCATCAATGACAATGACTTCTTTGGTCTTGGTGTGCTCGATATGTGTTTTCGCACGCACTTTCACACGCCCGCGCCCTGTGCGATAGGCTTCTGTGATTCCTTGCTTGCCATAGATTATCCCGCCTGTTGGGAAATCTGGTCCTTGCACAATGTTGAGAATCTCATCAACTTCCGCATTAGGAGTATTAAGCAAATAAATTAACGCATCAATAATTTCATCTAATCTATGTGGTGGGATTGAAGTTGCCATACCAACGGCAATACCACTTGAACCATTTAAAAGCAAATTTGGCAAGCGCGTAGGAAGCACTGCTGGCTCGGTAAGTGTATCATCATAGTTGCTTACAAATTCCACAGTTTCCTTTTCAATATCGCGAAGCATTTCCTCGCTTGCTTGTGTCATTCGTGCTTCTGTATAACGCATAGCCGCTGCGCCATCGCCATCGATTGAGCCAAAGTTCCCCTGTCCATCGACAAGCTCCAAGCGCATTGAGAAGTCTTGCGCCATTCGCACGAGCGCATCATACACGGCTGTATCGCCGTGTGGGTGATATTTACCAATCACATCGCCCACAATCCTCGCACTTTTTTTATAAGGTTTGCGCGAAGTTACGCCAAGCTCGTGCATAGCATAGAGAATCCTACGATGCACGGGCTTTAGCCCATCTTTTGCATCAGGGAGCGCACGCCCTACAATCACACTCATTGAGTAATCTAAGTAACTCTCT
>CAKVEH010000041.1 GCA_934728205.1 uncultured Helicobacteraceae bacterium | reverse complement strand
CAAGTATATCTGCGCCATTTTGGATAAAAAGAGGAGCATTTTTATCGTTGATTCCGCCATCGATTTGCAGTAGGCATTTTGGATTGAGAGAATCTCGCATTGTAGCCAAATCACGCAATTTATCAGCGACATAAGGCAGGCACTTTTGCCCGCCAAAGCCCGGATTTACGCTCATTAGGAGCACTAAATCGACTTTTGGGAGGATATAGCGTAGATTCTCAATGCTTGTATGCGGGTTTAGCACCACGCCTGCACTGATACCACGAGATTTGATAGAATCTATAAGCCTATCAAGGTGGCACACTTCCTCGATATGCACGCTTAAAAATGCAGGCTTTAGCGGGGCGAAAATCTCGACAAAAAATTCTGTGTTGTTTGTCATTAGGTGAATATCAAGTGGCTTTGTGGCTACTTTAGCGATTTTCTCAACCACAAGCGGACCAATGGTTAGGTTTGGCACGAAATGCCCATCCATCACATCAATATGTAAAAAATCACAAGAAGTGGCACATATCGCTTCCACTTCTTTTTCCAAATGTAAGAAGTCTGCGGATAAGAGGCTCGGAGAGATTAAGACTTTTTTCATTACTGCTCTTTTATTGTGGATTTGCATTTTGTGATTGTAGCAAAATTTCACCGCTCTTTATCTTTGTGTGCTGGAATTTGTATTATGGTAAAAATTTCTCAATAGCACACAAATTAGGCTCATCAATGACAATATCCGCATTTTGTTTGAGAATCTCTTTGGCACAAAAGGCAATCTTTATCCCAGAGTGAGCAAACATACTTAAATCATTCGCCCCATCACCCACACATAGTGTATCTTGCTGAGATATATTAAGGAGATTTTGCAAGCGCACGAGCATATCACCTTTTGAGTAAGAAAACATCATTTCACCACCGACCTCACCACTGAGTGCGCCATTTTTGCTATGTAAAATATTGCTAAAGTGAGAATCTAGCCCTAAAACTTTGGCAAAATGCCCTGTGGCAAGGCTAAATCCACCGCTAAAGCACACTACTTTATAGCCTTTTGCGTGGAGTGTTTGGATTATTTGCTTCGCGCCATTATGCAGGGGGAGATTCTCACAAATTTCTTTAGCACGGGCGTAAGGGAGACCTTTTAGCAAACTTACACGCTTTTTTAAACTCTCATAAAAGTCTATTTCGCCTTGCATTGCGCTTGTCGTGATTGTCGCTACTTGACTTTCTACGCCACATTCTTTGGCTAAAAAATCGATTGTCTCGCCATTCATAAGCGTGCTATCAAAGTCAAAAACTGCTAATTTCATACATTACCCTCTAAATAAGATTGTTGTCTGTATCGATTATTACGCGCGGGATTGTAGGAGAGAGATGTGTGAGGATTTCATAGGTTATAGTGTTAAATGCGCGTGCAATCTCGCGCACATCATCAAAAACACAAATTTGATTTTTTTCACTCTCACACGAGAAGCAATCCATCGAAGTGCGGGGCAAAATCAGCTCCCCACTTGCGCAATGAATGTGTAACCCATCATCTATACGCGGGAATCCATCGCCATATCCAATGTCATAAGTGCTAATGGTGGCGTCTTTTTGAAGCACACTCTTGCCACCATAGCCGATTTTATCGCCTTTGTATAGCGTCTTTGTGTTGATTTTATCGGCGAAAAGTGCTGCCACAGGGCGCAAATCTTTGGCTATTGGGAGGTTAGATTCCAAATAACCATACGCACCAATGCCTATACGCACAAGCTCATCATCGATTGCCTCTACTCGTAACGCCCCAGAAGTGCTCAAAAAATGAAATCGTGGAATCTGCAAGCCTTTATTTATGCAAATATTTTTTATCTGCTCTTTGATGTGTGTGAATGCCTCGCGTGATTGCGTGAAGTCCTCTCCTCCATCATCGCCATAGCCATTGTGAGCAAACACGCCAAAGAGGTGCAAGCCTTTGGATTCTATGATTTCAATATACTCTTTG
The DNA here is from genome assembly GCA_934728205.1 of uncultured Helicobacteraceae bacterium. Lineage (GTDB taxonomy): Bacteria > Campylobacterota > Campylobacteria > Campylobacterales > Helicobacteraceae > Helicobacter_F. Next base: position 7,370 of record CAKVEH010000041.1, on the reverse strand, counting down.
ATTTCATCAATGGCAATGCCATTGCGATTCATTCTTGCATTGACTTTGAGTTCGACTTTTTCGTTTGAATGCAAGGAATCTATAATCTCTTTGTTGTTGATTGCTATCGCCATATTTGGTGTGAGTGTGCCTTGCGGTGTGCCATAAAGGATAGTGATAGATTCAAAAAATGGAGCGATTATTTTTGCTTCGGCGTGGTTTTTGACAAATACACTCTTAATCCCATTTTGTCTAGCGAGCCGTGCCATTTCAAGTAAGCCGTGCCCATAGGCGTTATCTTTAAGCACAAGAGCGACTTGAGATTGTCCGTGTGAAACGCGATTGATGTGATTGGTGATGAGATTAAGATTGTGTTTGAAATGTCGGGCGTTAAGGGTAATTTGTGCCATTTTCTCTTATCAAAATACAGGGTTTATGTAGATGGGCTTTGAGTTGCTATACCAAAGGCACGCAACACAAAGTCTTCAAGTTACTTAGCTAGACCAGAAATGTAAGTCGCAAGTTCCTCGATTTGCTCATCAGTGAGCTTTGCAGCTTGAACAAACATATTAGCTTTTGCTTTGCCGTGTTTGTCAAGTGTTTTTGCACGATAGCCTTTTAGGTCTGACACGATTTGGTCTTTTGCCATTCCAGCAATCACATCGTTACCAAATGATGTCTTTTTGCCATCAGCACCGTGGCACGCTACACACTTTTTCCACTCTGCAGGCTCTGCTGCCAAGCTTGCGCTTACTAAACCAGCTGCTACAAATACAAGCACCTTTTTCATCCCTTACTCCTTGTTGTGATTTTGTTACTTGCTTAATCGCTTAAGACAAGAACAATCACATTGTAACACAAATTTTATGTAAAGATTCTTAAAATAATCAAATCTTACAACAAATTTTACAAGGTTATACGAAAATTAAACCTAAGCAAGTGTGGCAGGATAGTTTAGGTTTTGTGTTAAATTTTCACTCTCGCGCTTAACGCCCTTGAGAGTGAAAGCTGGTCGATAGAATCTAGTCCAATCCCCGTTGGCACACCTTGCGCTATTTTACTAAATGTGAGGTTTTCCCTTGTGAGCTTATCTTCGATAAAAAGCATTATCGCTTCATTAGCAAGAGTAGGGGAGAGCGCGAAAATCACTTCTTGCACACTCTCGCGTTCAATGCGCTTTAAAAGTAGTGAAAAATCAATATCTTGCACGCTTGCTTGAGAATCTAGCACAAAATATCGCCCACCAAATTCACCCATTGATTCTAAGGTAAAGATGTCTTTATGATGAGCTACGATGCACAGCTCGCCATTTGCACGCGATTCATCAAGGCAAATCTCACACAACTCGCCCTCGCTTAATCCTAAGCAGTTTTGGCATATTCGCACACTTCGCGCTGCCTCTTCTATGTAGTGCGCGAGTTTTAGGCTTAGGAGTTTATTTTCCACACAGAGATTAAGTGCGATTTTTTGCGCGCTTTTTTTACCAATGGCAGGGATTTGCTCTAAAGATTCTATGAGTGAAAAAAGCGTTTTAAGCCCCATTTTGTATGTATTCATTTTTCCTCCGATGCTTTGGCTCACTTTTTAGGTCAGTATTTTAATTTTATTTTGCTACAATCTTGCGTTTAAAAGCAATTTTCTCTTAAAAATCACATTTTTATGTCAATGCAACTAGGAGTAGTTATATGGAATCTTTAGATTATTATGAAGTGCTTGAAGTTACGCGTAGTAGCGATAAAGAGAGTATTAAAAAATCGTATAGAAAACTTGCGTTAAAGTTTCACCCTGATAGGAATCCTGATGATAAGCAAGCAGAGGAGCGGTTTAAGCTCATTAACGAAGCCTATGAAGTGCTAAGTGATGATAAAAAGCGCGCGCTTTATGACAGATACGGCAAAGAGGGGCTTTCAGGTGGTGCTGGAGGTTTTAGTGGCGGATTTAGCGATATTTTTGAGGGCTTTGGAAGTATTTTTGAAAATTTCTTTGGCGAAGGGTTTGGGAGCGCACAAGGCGCACAACAGCTTGATTCCTTACAAGAAATCCATTTGAGCTTTAAAGAAGCTATCTTTGGGTGTAAAAAAAGCGTGCAAAGCACTTATAATGTGCCTTGCGAGAAATGCAATGGCACGGGTGCAAAAGATGGTAAATTGCAAACTTGTAGCTTATGTCAGGGCAGGGGCAAGACGTATTCAAGGCAGGGCTTTATGACTTTCGCCCAAACTTGTAGGGCGTGCAATGGCGCAGGGAAACAAAAGCTAGAAAATTGCCAAGAGTGCAAAGGTAGGGGCTTTGATAAAAAGCAAGAGAGTTTTGAAGTGAATATCCCAGAGGGCATTGATTCTGGTAATAAGCTTCGATTGAGCGGACGAGGCAATGCAGATTCTCGTGGGAATCGTGGCGATTTGTTTTTAAGCATTAGTGTGGAAGATGATGAAAGTTTTATCCGTGATGGCGAGAATGTCTATATTGAAGTGCCTGTGTTTTTTACTTCGGTGCTTTTGGGCGAGAGTATTAAGATTCCAGCGTTGCGTGGTGAGCTTGAGCTCCACATACCGACAAATGCAAAAGATGGGCAGCAGTTTGTCTTTGATAACGAGGGAGTGAAATTCCTTAATTCTTCTCGTTATGGGAAGTTTGTGGCACAAATTAAAATCACTTATCCTAAAAAGCTCAATACACAACAAAAAGAGTTGGTTACACAATTACACCAAAGTTTTGGTAAAGAAAGCACACCGCATTTAAGTGCGTTAGAGCAAGCCTTTAATAAAATAAAGTCGTGGTTTGAAAAATGAGAATCTTTGGCGTAAAAACGCCTGTCTTAATACAAACAAACAAAGATACGCAAAGGATTTTAATTCGCCACATTGCATTAAGTGTGATATGTTTAGTTATCTTTGGTGCGTGTAGCGATGTGCGACACCTCTCTTTAATCCCATCAGCAAAAAATGATGACGAAGTAGCACAAAAAAGACTTGAGCGCAAGGTCCAATTCTCGCGCAAATCTCAAATTATAAAAGATGGGCAAACGCGTTTTATGGCGATTGTGAGCTATCTTAACGAAGTGGATAATATCGAGCAAAAGCGCGATGTGTTTTTGTTGGAGTTATATGAGAAATTCCCCAATCCAAATATCCAAAAAGAACTCACTATAACCTTACGCAGCGATACTTTAAGCGAGCAATCACTTTTTATCACGCAACTTAAAGATTCTCAATATACCGATGTTTTGCAAAGCAAAAATACTTACAACAAACTTTTTGTCGTGGAATTTGCGCAAATAAGCAAAAAACATCGTGAGGATATGAATGTGGAGATTAGCGTTGAGGGGGAGGGTATAATGCACTTTAATTTTGGGTATCCTGCCTTGCGGAGCAAGTTATATGAGATTAGATAGCGCATTGCGTGATTTAAATGTATTTTCAAGTCGCAATAAGGCAAAGGAAGCAATTTTGCGCGGGGAAGTGCTCTATGATGGGAGGCTATTTGATAGACCAGCTATTGAGATTACAAGGCAGGGGGGCGAACTCTTTTTCCAAGATAGAGTTTTTGATATTACACTTTTGCGCACAGAGCCGTATTTCGTCTCTCGTGCAGGATATAAGCTCGCAGGATTCTTGCTTGATTATGCAAATGGCGTATTGCAGGATTTGGAGGCGTTTATTAGGGATTTTATGACGACAAAGACAAATGAGACATTGCTTAATGCCACAGATATTATCCACGCTTTGCGCTCATTGCAAATAGATGAATGTATGGATAGCAACGCGCTTGATGTGGGTGTAGGCACGGGTGGATTTAGCGAAGTACTTTTAGCGTGTGGGGCAAGACACATCACTTGTGTTGATGTGGGGGATAAGCTCAGTGATAAATTGCGCGCAGATTCTCGTATAAGTTATTTTGGAAATTGTGATATACGCGATTTTGCGCGAGATTTCATTGAGAATCCACACCAGAAATCAGCCTTTGATGTAATTGTGTGTGATGTCAGTTTTATCTCGCTTACTTCTATTGTTGATGTGCTTAGTTGCCTTAATGCACGCACGCTTATCTTGCTTTTTAAACCACAATTTGAAGTTGGCAGGGCGGTGAAACGCAACAAAAAAGGTGTGATTAGCGATAAAGATTCTATTGCGCACTCGCTTCGCTCATTTAGCGAGATTCTCCGTCCTACGCACAATCTCTTATTTACCACAAGTCATATTTTGGGAAAGGAAGGCAATGTCGAAATTTTTATCCTCGCCACACGCAAAAATCCACCCAAATGATGTGGTTTCGCTTGCTATTGGCAAGTTTGATGGTATGCACCTAGCACATTTACATCTTTTGGAGAATCTTTGCGATAAAGGTGGCATTTTGTGCATACAAACAAATGAGCCAAAAGCTCTAACGCCAGCAGATTCTAAGGAGCAATACACAAATATTCCATTTTTTTATCTCACTTTAGAATCTATAAAAAACCTAAGTGGCAAGGAGTTTGCAGAATTTTTGTGCGAGAATTTTTCGCATTTGCGCTCTATTATAATAGGATATGATTTTAGATTTGGTAAAGGCAGGGAGTTTGGGGCAAGTGATTTGTGTTTTTTGCTTCCACATATAAAGATTACAATTTTTAAGGAATTTTGCGTGAATGATATGGGCGTGCATTCAAGCCTTATTAAAGAATTTATCGCATTAGGCAATATGAAGATGGCAAATGCGTTGCTTGGTCGCACTTATGGAATTTTTGGCAAAAGTATTAGAGGACAAAATCTTGGCAATAAGGAACTTTATGCGACTATCAATATGGATAGCGGGCAATACTTTTTGCCCCAAAATGGCGTGTATGCGACTTTTAGTGAGTTTAATGGTAAAAGGTATACAAGTGTAAGTTTTGTGGGGAATCGATTAAGCACGGATAGACATTTTAGCGTGGAAACACATATTTTAGATAGTGTGATTGAGTTTTTGCCCACACATTTAAGCGTGTTTTTCGTCCAAAAAATACGCGACAATGAACACTTTGGCACTCTTAGTGAATTAAAAGCCCAAATTGGCAAAGACATTAAGAGGGCGAGAGAGATTTTGGCAGATTCTTAGTTGGATTGTTGTTGGTAGGCGTTTAACATTTCACTTGAGTCGATTTCAAAGTCAAAATATTCAGAAACAAAATTATGCGCAGAAATTTTATTATAATGGTCGCTTGCGGCTTTGAAGTTTTTGGCTTCTTGGTAGAGCAAGCCTAGTGCGAATCTAGATTCTAAGTTGGAATCAGATTCTATTTTGGCAATTTGCAAAAGCGCGATGGCGTTTTCGTGTCTGCCTGCACCAAGTGCTGCGACAGCCCCTAAAAATTTAGTCGCAGAATCATCTTCTTTGTATTCATCAATAAGCGTATTGTAATACACGAGGGCTTTTTCATATTCGTGCGTGTAGATATTAAGCAAGCCTAAAACTTGCAAAATCCCTGAAGCATCACTTTCTTGGCTTAAAAACTTTGCTTCAATTTCTGGCTCTATGGTTTGGAGCGCACCTGTTACAAATGCGGTGTAAATATAAAGTTCTCGGGCTAAATTTGGACCAAAATACACACTATTCATATCAATGGCATTTTTCTTATACATTTCATTGAGCTCTAAAGCGACTTCTTTTAAATCTTGTTTATAGAATCTAGTGAGCTCGACCATAATGTTTGAAACTGCGTCATTGGGGAAAATCTCTTTTAATTTGCCAAAAGATTTTTTTGCGAGCTCTTGGTTATCCTGCATTAGTGCATATATACTTTGTAATGCGTAAAACATAGGGTTTTGTTGTTTGCTTTGCTCGATAAAATCAAAATTTTCAATAGGGACATTATTTAGATAGCGCAGGAGGCATAATAAAAATTCCTTATGCACAGGGCTTTCAAACGCAATGTCTTCAAAATCTGCACTAATGGAATTGACTATTCTGTCAGTGTTACGATAAGTAAGTCTGCCTGCTATCACGGCAAAGAGTCCCGAAAGCACATCATTGCTATCAAGGTGATAAGCACGCAAAAAATGTTGGTAGGTATTGTCATAATCTCCCATTTGTGCGTATATAAGCGCAATGTTGTAATGCAAGATAGAATGATTTGGATACATTGCGAGAGCTTCGCGCATTATTTCTTTTGCTTTACGCAAGTTGTTGCCCCCAAATTCTCTTAAAGCAAAAATGATTTGTTGATTTACCTTTGATAGGCTTCCACCCTCACTTAACGCACTTTTGGCTATTTGGACATTTCTTATTTTAGCACTTAGAGAGGAATCTTGGATATTTTCAAGTGCGCCTTTTGCGTCAAATATCCGCATAGGTGCGTAATAATATAAAATCTTGTAACTTAAAATATTTTCGTGCTCAAAGCGACGATTCCAAAAGTTTTCCTGTGCGACATTTATATCAAAAAGCGATTCTTTTAGTTTAATGCGGATAGGGTAGGTGTTAAGCGCACTTTCATTTTTTTGCGCTACGCGAGTTATCACACTTGCGCTTTCTTTAAAGTTCCCAAGCTTAATTTCTACAAGTTGGAGTGCCATTAGCGCATTAAAATCATCAGGATATGAACCTAAGTATGCGTATAAATACTGCCTTGCCTGTCTGTATTCCCCAAGCCTTGAGTGCAAGAGTGCAATAGCGAGATTATCGCGTTTATCATAGGATTTTTTAAGGCTTTGTAAGGCATTAAAATCATCATCAAACATCACAAAAAGTCGTGAGGCAAGTTTGTTGTTTTGCTCATCATAGCTTTGTGAGTTTGGATTAAGCAATGAAGAGAATCCTTCAAAATAAAATCCTCTATAAACATCAATAAGACTATATAGATAGGAATAAAGTGGTTGGTGGCTTATTTGGTGGAGATGTGAATAGCTAATACCTAAATAATAATCCATTAAATCTAAGCGATTGAGTTTGTGTGCAGCATACGCAGCATTAAGTGCGCTCACCGCGACATCTTCTCCTGCATTGATAGCATTATCAAACGAAGCAATAGCCTTATCATATTGCTCTTCTTTGAGTTTGATAACTCCTAAGTTATAGCTTGCAAGAGATTGTGAAAAAATAGAAATATGTTCAAAAAGATTAAGGGCTTCTGCTTTGTCGCCTTGCTCATAGAATAAATTCGCCTTTTTAATCATATCGCCAAGCTCAGTATCATCAACACCACCTTTTTTGGAGAGTTGATACACAGGTGGTGCTGGCTCAATTACCACAGGTGGCTTGTGTAACTCTAAAGATTCTAAATCCTCTGCGGGTTTTTCACCAAAATATGTGAGAAAAAACACAACAAAAACCAAGATAAACATAACAAGACTTAACGCCCCAAGAATGAGCGCAATAAGAATCATTTTGTCTTTTTTCATTGCGTTTATAAGCGATTGAATAAAGCCTTGTGG
>CAKVEH010000040.1 GCA_934728205.1 uncultured Helicobacteraceae bacterium | reverse complement strand
GTGTAAGTGATTGCTATAAAAACACTAAAACACAGAAGTAAAATAGCACAAAGACTGATAATAGCGGAGATTCTTTTATCAGCCATTTGTTTTAGATTCTATACAAAGTGAGATTGTGATTAAATCTATCCACACAAGCAAAAGCTACACTTGTGTGCGGAGAATCTCTTTATACGCATTGACTGCTTTGTTGCGCACTTCTAGCATTACTTTCATACTATTTTCTGCCTTTGTAATCGCAATCGCCGCACTATGCAAATCCTTAACCTGCCCTGTCGCCATATCCGCTAGAGCTTTTTCCGAAGTTTGCTGATAGGCATTCACGCTATCAAGGGTGTCTTTAAGTGTCTTAGCAAAGTCTAACCCACTATCTTGCGGAGGCATATTCTTAACAGCTGGTTTATTCGCATCGGGCAGAACAATATCGCTCTTAATAACCCCAAATTGTGCTTTATTTACCTCGTTCATTGTGTTCTCCTCATTATAGATTCTCTAATTTTACATTATTTGTGTTGATTTTGTGTTATTTTTCTCATCTTTTATGTTTTTTATTCACTTATTTTACGCTTGGAACATTGATATTGCATTGCTCGCCATATTTTTTGCACTTTGAAACGCACTCACATTGGCTTGATACGCCCTCGTGGCTTCGATTAAATCCGCCATTTCTACCACAGGATTGACATTTGGATACGCCACATAACCCTGCGCATTTGCATCAGGGTGGCTTGGGTCATATTTCATCAGTGGCTGCCTATCATCACGGACAATCTTATGGATATACACACTCATAATCGGTGGCTTTGGTTCTTTCCTTAGCTCACCCTCACCGAGCGGGTCTTCATATTTAAGCAAATTATTGTCTTTGCCTAATCGCTCGTTTAATACTTTATTAAAATCAAACGCCCTAAATACCACTTCCCTACGGCGATATGGTCCTCCTTCATCAGTGCGTGTAGTGTTTGCATTAGCGATGTTTGATGAAATCACATTGGTGCGCACTCTTTGGGCTGATAAACCATATCCACTAATATCAAAACTCGACAAGAATGACATTGTTAAATCCTTTCAAAATCCAAATTTATCCCAAAGAACAACTAAATGTTTCTTCCAGAATCTACCGCATAAGCAAAAATACCCTTATGCCGCTTTAATGCACTAGTGAGAGCATTATACATTGTGCTGTTTTTGCCCATTTCACTTGTTTCTACATCTAAATCTACGCTGTTGCCGTCATTTCTAGCCAAATGCCCATCACGCCAAAAAATCGTAGCCTTATCAAGCTCCACTCGCCTGCCATCGCGGTGGATATTATACACCCTGCGCAATGGTAAGTCTTCATCAGTTACCTTCTTAAATGCCTTGTTGCTCTCACGTGCCAAAAACTGCTCGAAGTTAATATCCTTTGGGCGATAAAATGGTGTATCAACATTAGCAATGTTTGATGAAATCAAATCTTGGCGCAATGAACGAAAATCAAGTGCCTTATACACCAGCGGATAAGCGATTGAAATATCTTTAATCAAATCCATTTGACTACCTCTTTTACAAATAAGTTTTCCTAAACACTGCAAATCTAAGCAAAATATATTCCCAAGTGAAAATCTGCCCTCACACATAGATTCCCAAAAATTCTACAAATCTCCGCACAATCTAAACACAAAATATACCACTTAATTCCGTGTGGCAAGATATTGTAGCGTTTTTGAAATTTTTAGTATGTTTCTTTTTGTTACAATTTTTTACATTTTTTGCATTTTCACTTTTAAATTGTGAATTTTTTAGTATGCTAAATCAAAAGTCGTAATTTTATTACGCTTTTTAAATACCACGACAAAGGACTAATAATGAAAATTTCACAACAAAAAAAGGAGGTGCACCGTGGGCACAGCTTACGATGAAACATACAAACGCTCAATAGAAAATCCGCAAGATTTTTGGGCAGAGGCAGCCCAAAAAGTGCATTGGTATAATGAATGGGATAATGTGTTAGATGATAGTGGCGAACATTATAGGTGGTTTGTAGGAGGCTGTATGAATACCTGCTATAACGCGCTTGATTTGCATATCCATCACGGCAGAGGCGACAATCTCGCTTTAATCTATGACTCACCCGTAACAGATACGAAGAAAAAATACACCTACAAGCAACTCCGCGATAGAGTGGCAAAGACAGCGGGAATCTTAGCCAACAAAGGCGTGGTAAAAGGCGATAGAGTGATAATCTATATGCCGATGATTCCAGAAGCTGTGATAGCGATGCTTGCGTGTGCGAGATTAGGGGCGATTCATAGCGTGGTGTTTGGTGGATTTGCCTCCCACGAGCTAGCGATGAGGATAGAGGACGCCAAACCACGCGTGATAATGACGGCAAGCTGTGGGATTGAGATAAGCAATATCATTGAATATAAGCCTATTTTAGATGAAGCGATTAAAAAATCTCAACATAAGCCCACGACTTGTATCGTGTGGCAACGCCCGCAGTATAAGGCAAGTATGCTTCCTTGGAGAGATGTGGATTGGGAAGCAGAGGAGGAAAAAACCCACCCCGTAGAGCCTGTGCCTGTGCTAGCCACTGACCCGCTTTATATTCTTTATACTTCAGGGACGACAGGCACGCCAAAGGGTGTGATTCGCTCTAATGGTGGGCATTCTGTGGCGATGAAGTGGAGTATGGATAATATTTATAACGCCAAAGAAGGCGATGTGTTTTTTACCGCTTCTGATGTGGGATGGGTGGTTGGACATTCTTATATTGTCTATGCTCCGCTTATGAATGGCTGCACCACAATCGTCTATGAGGGCAAGCCCGTGCGCACGCCAAATCCTGCGAGCTTTTGGAGAATCATTGATGAATACAAAGTCAATATTTTATTTTCCGCTCCTACGGCTTTTCGCGCGATTAAGCGAGAGGATGCCAAAGGCGAGCTAGTAAAAAAATATAATTTAGAGAGTTTGCGCACGATTTTTGTCGCGGGCGAACGGTGCGATAGCGACACGCTAAAATGGATACAAAAGGTTACGGGCAAGCCTGTGGTGGATAATTGGTGGCAGACTGAGACAGGCTGGGCGATTGCGGCAAATCCTATGGGGCTAGACCCTATGCCTATAAAGCCCGGAAGTCCCACAAAGCCAACCCCCGGATTTAATCTAAAAGTGCTGGGCGAAGATGGCAAGGAGCTAAAAGCTGGCAAAAAAGGTGCGCTCTGCCTAAAACTACCTCTGCCACCTGCCTGCCTAATGGGAATCTGGGAAAATGAGGAGCGTTATCGCAAGGGCTATTTGGAGCATTTCAAAGGCTACTATCTCACGGGCGATACGGGCTATATCGATAAAGATGGTTATGTCTATGTGCTAGGGCGAATGGACGGCATCATCAATGTCGCTGGACATAGGCTCTCCACAGGGGAAATGGAAGAAGCCATCTCCAAACACCCCGATGTCGCAGAATGCGCGGTTATCGGCGTAAATGATGAACTAAAGGGTGAGATTCCCTTTGGCTTTGTGGTGCTAAAAGCAGGCATAGAGCGCGACCATAAAGGAATCATCGATGGTGTAGTTTCGCTTGTGCGCCACGAAATCGGCGCGGTGGCGAGCTTTAAAATCGCCACGGTGGTAAATGCTCTGCCAAAAACGCGCAGTGGCAAGATTTTGCGAAAGACATTGCGTGAAATCGCTGATGGCGTGGAGTATGCGATTCCCGCTACGATTGAGGACGCTAGCGTGCTAGATTCTTGCAAAGAGGCAATCGCAAAACTAGGCTATCCCAAAATACCAACAAAGGAGGTAGAATCTAAGGCATAAGATTTTGTGTCATTGTGAGCGCAAACATAAATGTGTTTTGCGCAAGCGTGGCAATACATTGTTTATTGTCATATTGAGCGTAGCGAAATATCTCAAAAACAAAAAAAAAGAGACACTTCGGTTTCTTAACGAAACCCCAGTATGACAAGGATTTTTGGATTGCCGTGCGGATTTATACAAAATCCGCACGCAATGACGGCAACTTGCAAGAATTTAAATTTTAAAAAGGAGAAAAAATGGTAACTTCAGCAGGAAAAAGATTTAGGCAGGCATTAAAGGAAAATTCGCCCTTGCTAATCGTAGGCACGCCAAACGCTTATGCAGCATTGCAAGCGAGTAAAATCGGACATAAAGCAATCTATATTTCAGGTTCTGGCGTGGCGAGCGTAAGTTATGGTTTGCCTGATTTAGGTATCGTGGGGCTAGAGGATTTTTGTATCGATGTGCGGAGAATCACCTCGTGCGTGGATACGCCTTTGTTGGTGGATTGTGATACGGGCTTTGGCGGGGCATTTAATATCGCTCGCACGATAAAAGAGTTAATTAGAGCAGGGGCTGCTGCCACGCACATAGAAGACCAAGTCGCACAAAAGCGGTGCGGACATCGCCCAAACAAAGAGCTAGTCAGCACGCAAGAAATGTGCGATAGAATCAAAGCCGCGATGGACGCCAAAATCGATAGTGAATTTGTGGTGATGGCTCGCACAGATGCCCACGCAATCGAAGGGCAAGACAAAGCGATAGAACGCGCAGTGGCATACACGCAAGCAGGGGCGGAGATGATATTTGCCGAAGCAGTGCATACTTTGGAGGAATACTCTGCCTTTGTCAAGGCAGTGAAAGTCCCTGTGCTAGCAAATATCACAGAATTTGGTAAGACGCCTTATTTTACCGCTGATGAGCTAAAAGGGGCTGGAATCTCAATGGTGCTTTATCCCCTCTCGGCAAATCGCGCAATGAGCAAGGCAGCAAACCAAGTGTATAAATCCATTTTGGCAAATGGACATCAAAAAGATGTCCTTGACATAATGGAAACACGCGAAGAGCTTTACGCAATGCTAGATTATTATGCGTATGAAAATAAGCTAGATGAGTTGTTTAAGAAGTAGGGTTTAGATTACCACGGATTTATATAAAATCCGCGTGGCAATGACAGGCGCAATGTTTTATCATTGCAAGCAAAGCGGGCGTGGTAATGTAGAATCAAAATGCAAAAACCAACAAAAAGGAGAAACTATAATGAGTCAAAGTGAAGCAAGTAAAAAAAGTGGTGGCTTAGCGGGCATCATCGCTGGACAAAGCGCGATATGCACCTGTGGGCTAGGCAATGGGCTAAATTATTATGGCTACGCGATTGAGGATTTGGCACATCATTGTGAGTTTGAGGAAGTGGCGTATTTATTGCAGTTTGGCGAACTACCAAACGCAAAGCAACTAGCCGAGTATAAAGGCAAAATCGCTAGCCAAAGGGCGTTACCAAAAGAGCTAAAAGAAGTGCTAAAACAGATTCCTAAAAATGTGCATCCTATGAATCTAATGCAAAGCGCGGTGGCGACACTCGGTGCGCTTGAGGCAGAGAGCGAGGATTTTAGCGACCAAGATAGCAAGATTATCCGCTTATTAGGGATTTTGCCTAGTGTGCTATGCTTTTGGCATAATTACGCGTATAATGGCAAGGAGATAGATTTTGCAAGCGCGCAAGATTCTATCGCAGGGTATTTTTTAGAAAAGCTAAATGGGCAAAATCCTTCAAGCGAGTTTATCAAAGCGATGCACTGCTCGCTAATCCTGTATGCTGAGCACGAGTTTAACGCCTCGACTTTTACAGCGAGAATCTGCGCTTCGACACGAAGCGATATTTTTAGCGCGGTAAGTGCGGCAATCGGTGCATTACGCGGACCGCTTCACGGCGGGGCAAACGAAGCGGCAATGCACCTTATTGAGAGCTTTTCAAGTGTGGAGGAAGCAATAAAAGGTGTCAATCACAAGCTAGAAACAAAGCAACTTTTAATGGGCTTTGGACATAGAATCTATGGCGCAGGGGGCGACCCGCGAAACGCACTCATCAAAGAGTGGAGCAAGAAGCTAGGAGGGGAAACGCTTTTATACAAAGTAAGCGAGGCAATCGAATCACTAATGAAAGAAAAAAAGCCAAACTTACCTCCAAATGCGGATTTTTATAGCGCGTCTGCGTATCACTTTATGGGAATCCGCACGGAGTATTTCACGCCTATTTTTATAATGAGCAGGGTTTCTGGCTGGACTGCGCACATTAAGGAGCAGAGGGCAAATAATAAGATTATCCGCCCTAGCAGTGAGTATATCGGTGTCGCCCCACGCGACTTTGTGGCGATACATAACCGATAGTAAGTCGCTAAATGCCTCTAGAATCTAGAGGCAAAACCACGCGTTAAAACGCACAAAATCTTACACCAAAATCAAAGGAGAACAAATGAGTAACGATATGGGAATACTAGAGGCAAAACGACCTGAGTTTGATGAACTGCTAAGTAAAATCGCAAAATACACAGATGAATATGTGGCAAAGAGTGAAGTAGCGATAGAGACGGCAAAATACTGCCTAATGGATACGATAGGCTGTGGGATTTTGGCACTCAAATACCCTGCTTGCACGAAATTGCTAGGACCAAGCGTGGAAGGCGCAGAGTTTCGCCCACTAGGGAGCAAAATCCCGGGCACTAGCTATCAATTAGAGCCTATTCGTGCGGCGTTTAATGTCGGGGCAATGGTGCGCTGGCTAGATTTTAATGATACTTGGCTAGCGGCTGAATGGGGACACCCTAGCGATAATTTGGGGGCGATTTGGGCGGTGGCGGACTATGTAAGTCGCAAAAATATCGCAGATGGCAAGGAGGCGTTAAAAGTGTCTTGCGTGCTTCAAGCGATGATAAAGGCACACGAGATTCAAGGCGTGCTGGCGTTAGAGAATTGCTTTAACAAAGTGGGGCTTGACCATGTGCTACTTGTGCGTATCGCAAGCACGGCGGTAGCTGCCAAACTGCTAGGCTGTGATTTTAGCGAAATCCGCAATGCTGTATCACACGCCTTTATCGATGGCGGAGCATTGCGCACTTATCGCCACGCACCAAACACAGGCTCACGCAAAAGCTGGGCTGCAGGCGATGCTAGCTCGCGCGGAGTGGATTTAGCCCTCAAAGCAAAAACGGGCGAAATGGGCTACCCAAGCGCGTTATCTGCGAGCTTCTGGGGATATAATGATGTCAAAATGAAAGGACAAAAGCTCACCATTCCGCAAGAATTTGGAAGCTATGTAATGGAAAATGTGCTGTTTAAAATCAGCTTCCCTGCGGAGTTTCACGCTCAAACTGCCGTAGAGGCAGCGATAAAACTCCATAGCGAAGTCAAAGATAGGCTAAGCGAGATTGACAAAATCATTATCACCACACAAGAATCTGGACATAGAATCATCAACAAAGTAGGCGAGCTAGCAAACCCAGCGGATAGAGACCACTGCATACAATATATGGTGGCTGTGCCGCTGATTTTTGGGCGATTAGTTGCTGATGACTATGAGGATAATGTCGCTAGCGATACGCGAATTGATGAGTTGCGCGCTAAAATGGTGGTAGAAGTCGATGATAGATATACGCGTGAATATTTGGAAGCGGATAAGCGGAGCATTGCAAACGCGGTGCAAGTAATTTTCAAAGATGGCTCTAAGACAGAGAAAATCGAGGTGGAATACCCCATCGGGCATAAGCGCAGGCGCAAAGAGGGAATCCCCGTGCTAGAGGCGAAATTTAGGGCAAATCTAGCGACTAGATTTTCGCCAAAGCAATGTGCGAGGATTTTGGGCGCGTTTGAAAACGACAAGCATTTGCTTAATATGAACTTTCATGAGTTTAGCGATTTGTTTGTGCTCTAAGAAAACAACACTAGTGGAAGTCTTTAGAGATTTCCACTAGCCATTGATGAGAAAATCAAGTGTCGCCATTCGCACACACACACCATTTGTAACTTGCTCTAGCACCTTACTTCGAGAATCTTTTAGCACTTCATCATCAATATCCACATTGCGATGCACAGGTCCCGGGTGGAGGACAATACACGCATTATCGCCTAGAAGATCCTTTGTAATGCAAAATCTACTTGCATAATCCCTCAGTGAGCCATAAATCACTTGATTGTGTCGCTCTGTCTGTGTGCGCAGGCTCATTACCACATCAACTTCGCGGATAATCTCCGCCAAATCGCTGCTTGTGCGCAAAGTTGTCTTTGGCAAAAAATGTGGTGGTGCGACCAAAATCACTTCTAATCCAAAGCGTGTGAGAAGCTCAATATTGCTATTTGCTACGCGCGAGTTGATTATATCGCCCACAATAGCGACTTTTTTGCCCTGTAATAATGTTAAAATATTATCATTTATGAGTTGTGGTGATTTTTTGGAATCTTGTGAATACTTTGGCTCTAAAAAATGCTCAATAATCGTGAGTAAATCAAGTAGGGCTTGTGTGGGGTGAGAGTGCGCACCATCGCCTCCATTGATGATAGGACAATTCACTTGACGCACAAGGTAATACCCCGCACCAGCATTTTTATGCCGAATGATAATCGCATTAGGATTCATAGCATTGAGATTCGCGGCAGTATCAGAAATAGTCTCGCCTTTAGCAGTAGAGCTTTTAGAAACATCAAGTCGCATTACCTGCCCGCCTAGATTCTTTACCGCTACTTCAAAGCTAGAGAGCGTGCGTGTGGAATTCTCAAAAAAAATGGTAATAACATTTTTATATTGCAACGGAAAGTTTTGCGGGGCTTTGCAATCTTTCCCAAACATTTGGGTTTTAAAATACAAAGAACGATTAAAAATATAAACAATCTCATCAATGCTAAAATCACTCGTGCGGATAAGGTGGCGGGGCTTTGACATTCTTACTCCTTTTGTCTTGCCCTTTTTAGGGTAATGTAAAATAACACTCTAATTTTAGCAAAATTTAATCACAAAGTCGCGCCAAAATCTCTGCATAATTTTCAATTCGCCTATCGCGCAAAAAGGGCCAGATTCTACGCACCTGCTCACTTCGCTCTAAATCAACCTCAACAAGTAGGTTTTGAGGCTCTTCATTGGCTTTGGCTAAAAGTTCGCCTTGTGCGCCAAAGGCAAAACTTGAACCCCAAAAGCGGATTCCTCGCGTATCTTTAGAATCTGCACTCAAATCTTTTTCAAAGCCCACGCGATTTATCGCCAAAGTTGGCAATCCATTTGCCACACTATGCCCGCGCATAACTGCTATCCAAGATTCTCTTTGTCGTTGTTTCTCTTCATCGCTATCCTCATCAAACCACCCAATCGCAGTGGGATAAATAAGCATATCTGCACTTTTTAGTGCCATAATGCGCGCTGCCTCAGGAAACCACTGGTCCCAACAAACAAGCACGCCAAGCCTACCAACACTCGTAGCAATGGGATTAAACCCTAAATCGCCCGGTGTAAAATAAAACTTTTCATAAAATTGCGGGTCATCTGGTATGTGCATTTTACGATATTTGCCCGCAATCTCACCATTTTTTTCAAACACCACTGCGGTATTATGATACATTCCAGCGGTGCGTTTCTCAAAAAATGAACCCACAAGCACTACTCCTGCTTGCTTAGCAATATTAGCAAAATATGCCACATCTGCTTCATATTCATTAGCATAATCAAAAAATCGCGTATCCTCACTTTGGCAAAAATATTCCGTGCAATGCAACTCCTGCAAACACACAAGTTTTGCGCCATTTTTAGCAAGATGGAAAATCTGCTCTGCGCTAAATTGCATTGTGTGTTTTTTAGAATCTAAAAATGATTGTTGGACAAGCCCTACAAGCATTATGCCTTACTCCTCTTCATATTCGTAGTC
>CAKVEH010000039.1 GCA_934728205.1 uncultured Helicobacteraceae bacterium | reverse complement strand
CCATTACAACCATACCCATCAAACTTACTAACTTTTAGCGTGCCAAGAACGATGTTCTCTCTTGCTCCTTCCCAAACTTGAGCAGTGTCTTTAATCTTATCGTTTTTATTTGGCACAACAAGTGTTAAATCAAACTCCACAGGAGCTTTTAATAACGCTTTTTTGAATGCAGATTCTAAAAATTCATCATTTAGCCCATTTAATTCCTCTTTGCTTAAACCCTTTATGCCAGCCTTTGGGATAAAGCTAAAGCGCGCCAAAAGCAAATCTCCATTTGATTGTAAAAACCCAAATGTATGCACGCTATGATACGCGCTATTTGCGAAGCTAGGTGTAATTGGCAGAGATTGGACTTCTTTGGCAAAGTTTGCAAACGAGCGCACTTTTGCTCGTTGTTTATCTGCCTTATCTTGCGTGATTTTACCCTCTTTTTGTTGCACTTGTAATCGCATAAACTGCTTAAACTCACTTGCATTGGTAGCAAAATTTATCCTCGCATTTGTCATTGCCATTTCCCAACTATCATTTTTGCCCTGTATTTTTAGTGCTAAGGAGCGATTTTTTGATTTATCGCTTTGTTTTAGATTCCCACCTGCTAGAGAAAATCGCACTTTCACCTTGCTTTTATTATGCAAAAGCGGGATAGCAAAGTCCTTTGCCACTTCTTTATTAGGGATAAACTCTCCAATAGCGCAAAAACCCTTAGCGTGATTGATTTTTTTATGTGGATTTGCCTCCTCTGCATTAAGTGTGTAAAAATACTCTACAATCTCTTGTGCATCATCTTGCACATCTGCTCTTAGCACACCAACAAATCCCAAAAACACCACAATAAGCACTTTTAGCCCATTCCAAACAAAAGTTTGTGAAATTCTTTTTTGCATTCTTACTTCCTTACAATAATTTCTAACCCAAACATTGTAGCATAAAACTTTCTTTAGAGAATCTTCGCGTCCTTTGATTGTGAGATTCCTATGAGTTGCACCTCATCACCGCTTACTAAGGATTGCAATGTCCTTATTTCCCCATCTTTTTCAATCTGCACAAACGCACCTAAACGCTGTGGGTCTCGCGCATTTATGGCGTTACATAATTGCTTTATACCATTTGTGGCGCACTCAAATCTATGTGTTATCCCCTGTGTTAGAGCATTTGGAAGCGGGCTAAGCGCAAACTCACAATCTTTTAACGCTCTTTGAATAGCGAAGTTTATACCCTCCTTAAGCATTGTAAGTTGCGAATGCTTTGCATTGATTGCCCCCTCAAAACTTAAATGCTCTACCATTTCTTTTAAATATCCTAACTGCTCAACTTTAGTAAGAAAAACTTGTGTAAAACTTTGTGCAAGATTCTCACTTATATCATCGATTCGTTGTAGCCACTCAAATCTATCGGGCAACAGCATTTCAATCGCAGCACTTGGTGTGGGTGCGCGCATATCAGCGACATAATCACTAATCACCGTATCGCTTTCGTGCCCCACTGCGCTAATGATTGGTGTCCTAGCATTATAAATGGCGTCTGCGACAATTTCTTCATTAAACGCCCATAAATCCTCCATACTGCCTCCACCTCTGCCAATGATAATGACATCAAAGCCTTTAGGCGTGCCAAAAAAGCTATCAATATATGCAATATTTGTAGCGATAGATTCCTTTGCTTTCTCGCCTTGCACGAGGGTATTAAGCACAAAAAACTTCGCAAGATTCCACCGCTTTTGTGCGACTTTTTTAATATCCTCTATCACCGCGCCTGTGATAGAAGTGAGCACTGCCACACGCTTTGGGAATGCTGGGATTGGCTTTTTGTTATCAAAATATCCCCTTGCTTGAAGTGAGGTTTTTAACTGCTGATAGGCGAGCGAAAGCTCTCCTATACCATCTGGCAGGACTTCTAGGCAGTTTATCTGGTATTCGCCACGCGGTATGTATGCACTCACGCTTCCACGCACAATGAGGTTTAGCCCCTCTTGCATTTGGAATCTTAGCTTGCTTGCATTCCCTTTAAAAATAACACAGCGCACTTGAGAATTGCTATCCTTAAGGCTAAAAAAAATAAAACCGCTACTATGAATAGTGAGATTGCTTACTTCGCCTCTTACACTTACTTGTAAAAATGTGCTCTCCAAAAGAGCTTTTATTTGGCTATTGAGTGTGCTTGGCGTGAGAACTTGCATATTGTATTAAGGGTTACTATCGCTTAAAATTCATTTTTTTCTTATATTCGTGCATTATGGTTTCAAACTTCGCGGTGAAAAGTGGGTTTTGATTTGACATATATTCTACGAGCATTTGAAGTTGGGTAGTGGTTAAATGCGTAACTGCGATTGAGCATACTTCACTAAATGTATCATCATCATTGTTAAACATAGCCTCAGAAATAGCTTGTGAGTATTTTAAGAACACTTTTTTATCCTCTTCTTCTTGGCGATTATGTTCAAGTATTTCCTCGTGTATTTCTTGGAGTTGTTCGATAGGAAGCACTTTTAGTTGGTCTTTGGTGTAAAGCCCTGTAAGAGACATAATCTTGCCTACGAGTTCGAGCTTTTGTGGTGTGTTGTTAAAATATTTATCATAAGTTTCGGTTAAAATATTTGGCAAAAAGAGTTGCACGATAAGGAGTTTTGTCATTGAAGTGGCTAGAAGCTGCTCTCTAGTGAGTGTGTCATCGAGCTTTTTAAGGGTATCTTGCAAAAGGATAATGTTTTCTCTATTTTCTTCATAATGCTCTACAAGCATTTTATTTTCTTCATCGGGAAGTTCTTTGAGAGATTCTTGGATTCTTGCTAAGAGGATTTCTTGATATTGGCGATACGCCGTGCGAAAGATTTTTTGCATTCTATGTGCTGGGAGATGCCTTGAGGCAGATTCAAACAAATCATTCACCTCCGCATAACTAAAAACCTCATATCCCTCTAAAAGCACCTTAATGGTCTCCACAGAATCTTCAATCACTTCGCGCAATCGTTCTTTATACGCATTGACTTGCTCGACATCGATAATCCCCGAAGTATCAATGCCCTTTACGCCATTATCATCCATTGTCGCCTGCATAAAGGCATAGATAGATTTTCGCGTTACACTCTCATATTGCTCTTTTATCTCTTGAGAGTTCATAATTTGAAGTTGCGCCTTCTCAAAGTCGTGGTGGAGTAAAAACTCCTCTTGAGATTTACGCGTGATGATTTTTTGCATTGGCATTGTAGGCTATCCTTAAAACACAAAATTACTACAAATCTTTAAAGGCAGAATTATAACAAAAAGCGAGACAAAACTGCATACATTAAAAGTAGATATTATCAAACACCCATTTATTTTTTATCTATAATATTGACATCTTATAATTTTTACCATACAATATTCGTGTGCCTTAAAAGTTTCATTTTGGGGTTTAAGGTAAATTTTTTGTTAAGGAGTTCAATATGAACAAGTCGATGTTTTCAATGGTTTTAGTGGCGGTGCTAGGAATCTGCTCGCTTAATGCAGGTGAGACAATCTCACAAAAATCTGCAACAAGCTTGCAAAAGCAAGAGCTAGAGTTTCTCTTTGGAGCGAATGCGAATGCGAAAGATTTAAATGTCGCTGTGCTTAGCGAAGAAGAGTTGAAAGAGACTCAAGGTGAGTTTTGGGCTGCGATTGGTATTGCTGCTGGTATTTATGGTGCGTGCCGTTTATTTGGTGGCAAAAATTGCGGACTTAATATAGGTGGCAGATTCTAAAAAAGGAGGGGACAATGGAATTTACAAAGTTTCTTGGTGCGTTAGGCTTTATCACAATGGCAAATCTCAGTGCTGCAAGCTATGAGACGACTACTACAAGTGCGGATTGCAAAGAGCGAAATTGTTTCTATGATAGCATTGGAATCGGTGTGGCATATTATAACTTTAATGCAGGCGATGTCATCTCTCCAGCATACTACTTAGTCGGTGATGGCAAGTATGTATGGAGTGCGAGAGCACAAGTAGGACTTTTGGTGCGTGCGGGTATGGGGAGCAATCAGCTTAAAGGCACATTCCCAACTCCACTAAAGACAAATGCGAGTTACTTTTTCCTTGATGCGAAGCTCAAAGCTGGGTGGAATGTGCTAAGCAAAGATTATCCATTATTTTTAAATGTCTTTGGCGAGATTGTCTCTCAAACTCCTAAAGAGAGCTTTGGTCGCGCTTATAGTGTGGTTGGTTTAGAATTAGACGGAAATATCCCTATGGGAGGGAATCTAAAACTTACCTATGGTGCGAGCTATGGTGTATTGTTCGCATCATATTTTTATGACAATGTGCGCTCTAATGTGCCAAATTCTGCGAGTAACTTTGAAGCAAGTGCGAATGTGGGTGTAAGCTATGAATTTAGCAATGGCTATGCTTACTTTGCACGCATTATTGGCAGATACCAAAACATTGGCGCATCAAGTAGGGCGACTTATAATGGCACTAATGTGAGCTATCCTAAAAGTAGCAACTACGCAGGAATGCTTGAAATGGGAGTGGAGTTTTAAACCCCATTTATTTAGCAGTATTATAGAATCTCTAAGATTCTATAATACGCCCTGTCCTAAAAAATTTTTCCCCATTGCTTCTAACACTAACAAAGCATCCAAATGCGCATCTTCATCGTGCGTGCGCACTATATCTGCACCATTTTGCAACCCTACAAGATGAATGGCTAAACTTGCGCTTAATCGCTCATTAGCTGGCTTGTTGCCTGTAATCTTGCCTAGCGTGCTTTTCCTGCTCGCTCCTAGTAGTAATGGATAGCCAAAGTGCTTGAAATGCGCGAGATGATTGACTAATGCGAGATTTTGAGATGGCGTCTTCGCAAAGCCAAAGCCTATGTCTAAAATAATCTCTCTGCCCCCAGCGTTGAGAATCTCCTCAATCTTGCGCGTGAAAAACATATCAATCTCACCAAATAAATCCACATAAGTCGTGTTTGTGGTGTTTTGCATATCTTTTGGCGTGCCTTTAGAGTGCATTAGCAGGGCATACGCACCATAACTTGCATTGATTTTTGCCATTAGTGGGTTGCTAAAGCCACTAATGTCGTTAATGATTTTAAACCCGCTCTCTAGCGCATATTGCGCAGTTTGCGGATTATAAGTATCAATGCTAAAAGTGGCTTTGGTGTGGAGGTTTTGGCTCTTTATCTCATTACACACGCTCTCAAGGCGTGCGATTTCTACGCTAGATTCTATGAGTTCGCTTCCCGGGCGCGAGCTTGCCGCGCCAATGTCAATAAGGTTAAAGCCTTTTTGCAAAAGCGCATATACGCGCTCGATAGCCTGCTTGCTATCATTACGCGAGTCCTCATAAAAGCTATCAGGCGTGATATTGACGATAGGCATAATGCGCGACTTTGAGTCGCACAAAGTTTTAGCAAATGTGCTTTTACTTTGAGAATCTAAATGGGATTCCAACATTTTTGCCAACGATTTTAACCCAAATTCTTGGTGGTGCAACTTTTTACAAAGCCTCTCAAGCTGGGATTGAGAAATGATAAGCACGCCTTGCTTTTCCCCCTTGTAGAGAATCTGCTCTCGTGGCGTAGCATACTCCGCGCCCAAACTTAATGCCTCCTGCTTTAAAATCGCGCTTGGCACAAAGTCCAAATCTTTGATTGCAAAATACAGCATTTGAGCTTTTTTACTCATTATTGCATTGCCAGCCTTATCGCTCCCCACACGCTTTAGAGATTGCATAATAGTGCTTTGATTTAGTCGTGTGGCGGTCATTTTTTACCCTTATTGATATGGAGGATTTTTAGCAAAAGTGGGAGAAAGATAAAGCTTTCCTTGCCATAATTATCCGCTTGCTTAATCGCCCTATCATAATCTTGCAAATGCACTTGCCTAAGGGGAATCTTATAAGTATGCGCGGCGATGAGAAGCGATTGGATATGCTCTTTGACTTCGTGTGGTGTGCGATTGGCTTTATCACATTCTCTAAGAAACTCATAAATGCCCTCCAAATTTAACTTTGCAAGATTGAGCGAAAAAAGTGGCAAAGCCTTTGTGTCTTTGTGATTGGTGCATTGCAAACGCGAAATAATAGTGGGCAAAATAGCATTTTTACTTGGGACAATCATCACAAATTGCACATTTTTAGGTGGCTCTTCGAGAATCTTTAGCAAAGCATTTTGCGCTTCTATGCTAAACTTTGGTGCGCTTAAAATGATAAATCGCTTCCTTGCGCTTGCAAGATAGCTTTGAGCGATGACTTCCCTCGCTAGTGCGATGCCAAACTCCATTTCCTTGCCCTTATCATCTTTTGGATAAAATACAACATAATCCTCCCCACTTAGAGGTGCGATAATATTATTGATGAGATTCTGTGCGTGCGCACAAATATGAAGCTCCCCTACGAAAAACTCCTCGCCCTTATCTGCATTGTCCTTAATCATATCCCCTCTTTAATGCGTCAAAACTCTAAAGAAATTTGCCCAAACGCACTCGCACAAAGCGCACTTTCAAACAGCCTATAAAGTTGCAACAACTTATAATCAAGGAGTTCATCGCTTGAGCTAAAGTTAAAGGTTTTAGGCAGATTCTCATCGACTAGCCACACAAATGAATGACTTTGCGAAAGCACAAATTCCGCTCGTGGATTGCGCCTGCCAATATACCAAAATGCGTATTTTTTAAACGAAAGATTAAACATATTGACAATCACGCTAAACATCTTATCTTCAGAATCTCGCAATGATTTATCAATCATATATCCAAGCGAGCTTAACTCATAGATTGGGAAAAATGGGCGCGTTTTATTCGGCGGATTGATATGCTGGGTGATATAATTCCCAAGCCACTTGTATTGTGTATCTGTGAGTAGTATCAAACTTCCGCCATCAATGATATGCAAAAGCGTTTGACGAAAAAGAGGGGCAATCTCTAATCGCCTTTCGTGTAGCCACCCGCTCATAATACCCTTATTATCAGCTTGCCTAATCTCTCTATCAAGCCACACATCAAGCCTTAATGTCTTCTCCATTGTCCGCCCTATTTATCAAGCTCATACACACTATGGAGCACACGAACGGCGAGTTCAGCATACTTACTATCTACAATCATAGAAATTTTTATCTCACTTGTGCCAATCATCATAATATTGATATTATCTTTTGCAAGTGCGTTAAACGCGATACTTGCTACACCTGTGTGAGATTTCATTCCCACGCCTACGATTGATACTTTCGCAATATCGCAATCATACTCGATATTTCCTACATCGCTGTTAAATCGCTCAAGCACACTTTTAGCGAGCTCCACTTCGGTTTGTGGAATCGTAAAATCAATGTCTGTCTTGCCATCACGCCCGATAGTTTGGACTATCATATCTACATTGATATTGCTTTGTGCAAGCACACCAAAGATTTCTGCAGCAATGCCCGGTCTATCTGCCACATCGACAATGCTTACGCGTGCTTGATTCTTATCGAGTGCCACACCACTTACAATGGGCTTTTCCATTATATCCTCCTCATTTGTGATAATCGTCCCCTCACCTTGTGTAAATGAACTTTTTGATACAAGTTTTACGCTGAGTTTTTTAGCAAGCTCAACGGAGCGATTAAGTAGCACTTTTGCACCCATTGAGGCAAGCTCTAGCATTTCATCATAGCTAATTTTTTCAATCTTTTTTGCCTTAGATTCTATGCGCGGGTCAGTGGTATAAATCCCATCAACATCGCTATAAATCTCACAAATATCTGCGCTCAAAGCCCCAGCCAAAGCCACTGCGGATAAATCACTCCCACCGCGTCCAAGCGTGGTTACCTCGTCTTTTTCGCTCACTCCTTGGAATCCTGCGACAATTACGACATACCCTTCATCAAGCAACGCTTGTATATGGCTTATATCAATGCGCTTAATGCGTGCTTTTGTGTGGAGATTCTCTGTGATGATTCCCGCTCCGCGCCCAGAGAGTGAAATCGCCTTAACCCCAATAGATTCTAACGCGATAGCTAAAAGTGCGCTACTCACACGCTCTCCAGCACTTAGCATCATATCCACTTCGCGTGTATTTGGGAGATTGGAGAAATGATGAGCAAATCCTAGTAATTTGTCTGTCTCGCCACCCATTGCCGAGACCACGACCACAAGGCGACATTTGCGACTTTTTAGCGTGTCTGCGACCTTGTTTGCGACATTTTGGATTCTCTCACAATCACCCATACTCGTGCCACCATACTTTTGCACGATTAACTTTGTATTTTTCTGCATATTTCCCTATATCCTTACAATCAACCTTTGAAATTTACGCACAATGTATTGCATAGCAATCTTAATCACTAAGTGCTTTAAAAGACTTGCACGCTTCTTGCACGCCAGCATCACACGCTAAGCCAAAAAAGTTCTTTGCCATTTTTTTATCTTTGCTTACGCCCTTGCCCTTAAGGTAGGCTTTAGCGATATTGAGACACGCGCTAGAAGAGCCTCCAGCGCAAGATTTCTCATATAGAAGTGCCGCGTATTTACTATCTTTATCAACGATAATCCCCCGCTCTACAAATCGTGCGAGGTTATTGCACGCATCAGGCTCATTTAGCGAGCACGCACCTTGATAATAACGCAATGCTGTGTTTAAGCTGTATCGCACACCCACGCCCTCTTCAAACATCGTGCCAAGTTTTGTGCAGGCTTTGACATAGCCTCCACCGCACGCCGTGCGGAAATAATGCACCGCTTTGTTGTAAAATTGTGTCTTGCCATCGCCTCTCGCATACAGCACGCCTGTGTTATAGCACTTTTGATAATCCCCATTCGCACACGCATCTTTATACCCCCGCACCATTTCAAACATTAGCGGAGTTTCTATATTTTCCATACTGACATCGGCAAGCTGGGAATCTGGCTTAGATTCTTTCTTGCCAATCGCACATCCACCTAAAATCACTACAAACACAATCCCTACAAGCAATCTTTGCATTTTCATTCTCTCTCCTTAAGGACGCTACTTATTTCTTCTTAGCGGTATTGAGTTCTCTATATTTCTCACAGCCCTCTTGTAAGCCAAAATCACAAGAAAGCCCATAATACTGCTTGGCGAGCTCTTTATTCTTTTTTACACCCCTGCCCTTAAGCGTTAAATCTGCAAGGTTAGAGCACCCTTTGGGGCTTTTATTTTCACACGCGACAGCATAATACACGCCCGCTTGTGCGTAATTTTTCTTTAATCCAATGCCAAGCTCTAAACTCACGCCTAAATTATTACACCCATCAGCACTTCCACCATTACACGCAGCACGATAGAGCTCTACAGCCTTTTCATCATCTTGTCGCACGCCCTGACCTTTTTGATACATCGCGCCTAAATTATTGCACGCTGCCATTAGCGAGCCCTCGCACGCCTTAGCATAATAGCCCGCGCTTGCTTTGTAGTCTGCATTCTCACTACCGCTGTATAAGATTCCCAAATGAAAGCACGCATATAGCTCACTTTTATCGCATTGTCGCTGGAGCGCACTTATGCTTTGTTGTTGTTTGTGATGAAGTAATTGCTCCAAAGAAGTGAGCTCATCAATACTCGCACCAAAACTCAAAACACACACAAAAGGCATACCAAACAAAGCACGCCAAAAACGCCAACTAACCCACAGAGCTAGGCTTTTGCTTTGAGATTTTCTAAGTGGTATTTGACTCATTATCGCACTCCATAAGCATTTGTTACGAGATGTAATTATACAATCTTGTATGTGTTTTTGTTTGATTTCATAGAGGATTTATAC
>CAKVEH010000038.1 GCA_934728205.1 uncultured Helicobacteraceae bacterium | reverse complement strand
GCATTGAGCAATTTAGGCTTGGATTCAGTGGGAATAGTTTTCAGACCATAAATTTTTTAAATGCCAACAATTATGATAAAACTCAAGCAAATGAATTTGGGCTTATTGGGCGTGATAAAACACGAGAATGGGCGTTTTTTATCGAACGCTTAATGTTTCCTATACATTCTACAAGTGGTAAGGTAGTGGGATTTGGCGGACGAAGTATAAATCCAAATGACCCAGCGAAATACAAAAATTCCCCGCAAAGTAGGATTTTTAACAAATCGCGCCTTTTGTATGGCTATCATTTTGCCAAAGAGCGTGTGTATAAAGAAAGGAAAATTATCGTATGCGAGGGATATATTGATGTGATAATGCTTCATCAAGCGGGCTTTAAAAACGCCGTAGCCACACTTGGCACAGCACTCAATGCCCAACATATCCCACTTCTAAAAAAAGGCGAGCCAGAGGTAATTGTAAGCTATGATGGTGATAACGCGGGCATAAATGCGGCATTTCGTGCAGCGCAGATTCTCTCAAGTGCAAGTATGAGTGGCGGCGTGGTGATTTTTAATGATGGCTTAGACCCAGCGGATATGGTAACGCAGGGCAAATTAGAGGAGTTAAACGCTCTATTTAGCGCGCCAAAGCCATTTATTGAATTTGTAATTGAGCACATTGTCGCGCGGTTTGACATAACCAAGCCACTTCAAAAGCAAAAAGCACTTAGAGAAATCCAAAGTTTCCTTAAAACGCTTGAGCCACTTTTGCAACGCGAATATATTAACTTCGTTGCACAGAGTTTAGCAATCGCGCCAAATCTTATTAAAATTACCAAACACAAAGCCCCGCACCTTATGACGCACAAAAATGAGAATCTAGCCGAAAGTGGGCTCATTATGAGTTTGTTGGAGAATCCAAAATGGCTTGATATTGCGGTAGAATATATAGATTCTAGTGCGCTTGAAGTGTATAAGAGGGAGTATGATTTGCTTCTTGCTGGCAAGACGCCACAAGATGAGCCACATTTGCGTGCTTTGTGGGTAAATGATACTATCAAAAAGATTTCTAGCCCCCAAGAGTTCGAGGCTCAACTTAAGTTAATTATCATAAAAGCCTATGAGCGCGATAAACAACACATTTCAACTGCGTCTATCCAAAGTGCTCAAAAGATTGAAGCCCTTAAATATATCAACAAAAAAATTCAACAACTTAGCAAAGGAGAATTAGTAAGTTATGAAAGCATTGGCACTTTTTAGCGGAGGCTGTGATAGCCTTATTTCAATGAAACTTTTAAAAGAACAAGGAATCGAAGTTGTAGCCCTGCATTTTAATATAGGATTTGGTGGCAACAAAGACAAGCAGGAATACTTTAAAAATGCTACTGCACAGATTCCTGTGGAATTAAAGATTGTAGATATTAGAGAGCAGTTTTTTAACACCGTGCTTTTTAAGCCAAAGTATGGGTATGGCAAGTATTTTAATCCGTGTATCGATTGCCACGCCAATATGTTTGGCAATGCGTTTTATTATTTGCTTGAGAGCGGTGCGGATTTTGTGATTAGTGGGGAAGTGTTAGGGCAGCGTCCAAAGTCTCAACGCAGACAAGCACTCGATGAAGTCAAAAAACTCGTGCGTGAGATTGGAGAAGATTCTAAATTTGATGCCATTTTAAGCCGTGATGGGAGCGATAAAAGCAAGCCACAAACGCTTGATGAATTGCTTTTGCGCCCGATGTGTGCGAAACTTTTGCCACCGAGTTTCCCTGAAAAGATGGGTTGGGTAGATAGGGAAAAATTGCTTGATGTGAGTGGGCGAGGGCGCACACGACAGCTACAAATGATACAAGATTATGGGTTTAAATATTTTGAGAAACCCGGAGGAGGTTGCCTGCTCACGCAAGATTCTATCGCACAAAAAATTAAAGACTTAAAATCACACAGGCAAATGGTGTTTGAGGATATTGAAATGATAAAAGTAGGTCGTTATCTTGTGTTAGAAAATGGCGCACGCTGTGTGATTGGGAGAAATGAGGGCGAAAACGCTAAACTTAGTGCGCCAAATCCTACAATGGACGCAATGACTCTGCTTGATTGTATCGGTCCTGTGGGGCTTATAGAAAAGAGTGCGGATTCTGCTGATAGACTTTTGGGCGCGCGCCTTATGCTAAGCTACGCAAAAACCAACACCAATCAAACCTATCAAGTCCGCATAGGGGAGGAAATTTTACACACTACCGCTTTAGAGCGTGAGCAAGCGAGTAAATATTTGCTTTTAAAAGAGTAAATTTTAAAAGAAATTTGGCAATACTTTGAGAATCTCCACCTTAACTTGCCGATTATATTTCTTTTTTTTGGTTATCATTTTGGAATTTAAATACTTAACAATAAAAATTCTTTAAAAGGATTGAATGATGAAAGCAAAAAAGAGTAATTCGTCTGTCCGCACGCAATTAGTGTTTGGGTTTGGAGTGTTGGTGCTTGTTATCCTTGTGATAGTGATAGCAGGCTATATACGAGTGAATTTTGTTTCTTCTGTGCTCGAGGAAATCAACGAAGTAAATGCACTTAAACAGCGATATGCTATCAATTTGCGTGGAGCAGTGCACGATACCTCCATTGGCATTAGAGATTTGATGCTTGTTGATAGTATTAACGAGCTTAATGACACTGTGGCGTTGATTAAAGAGCTTGATGAGCAATATGCTAAAAATGCAGATGAGTTGGACAAAATTTTTAAAAACCCAGATATGTTTGATAGCAAAGATAAAGAGCTTTTGACAGCGATTAAAGACATTCGCATCAAGGCTGTCCCAGAAGTAAAACATTTTATGGATTTAGAGTTGGGCGGGCACGGCTTAGAATCTAGAGATTTTCTCAATGAGGTCGTTCGTAGTGATTTTGTCGCTTGGCTTAAAGCTATCAATAATTTTATTGATTACCAAGAAGCAAAAAACACGAAATTAAGCAATTTGGCGCAGGATAGTGTTTCCTCATACCTCGTGCAAAGCCTGTGGCTTGCGATATTTGGGATAGTCGTAGGAATCGGTGTGGCGGTGTATATCATTAGGAATCTTATGCGCACACTTGGCGGAGAGCCAAGCGTAGCGGCAAATATAATGAATATTATTGCCTCTGGGGATTTGCGCACAGCTATTGGTAGCACAGCCAAAAATAGTCTGCTTAGTGCTACCGCACAAATGCAAGATAATCTAAAAACTATCATTAACGACATTGTCGCTAATGCCAAAGACTTAAACCAAAAGGCTCAAACCGTAGCCCTTTCCTCTGAAAAGGCAAGCAAGGCAAGCAATGAGCAAATGGAGATTTCTGAAGATTCTGCTAAAAAGATTGAGGAAATGGCAAAAGCCATTGATAATGTCGTAAATATCGCAACACAAACAGAATCAAACTCTATTCGTAGTGCTGAACTTTCTCAAAAAGGCAAAGATGCGGTGCAAGAGACTGCCACTGAGATTGAAAAAATCTCGCAAACCGTGAGTGAAAGTAGCGAACATATCCGCTCTTTAGAGAAAAATTCCCAAGATATTAGCAATTCTACCCAACTCATTAAAGACATCGCAGACCAAACAAATCTACTCGCACTTAATGCCGCGATTGAGGCAGCAAGGGCTGGAGAGCACGGGCGAGGATTCGCGGTGGTGGCTGATGAGGTGCGCAAACTTGCAGAAAAAACACAAGACGCTACAAGCGAAATTGCCACAATGATTCAAATTATCCAAGATGAGACACAAAATAGCGTTTTGGCGATGCAAACAGCCGTCCCACAAGTAGAAAAGGGCTTGCATTTAGTCAATGAAGCGCGCGAGATTCTCGAAGAAATTTATGAGCAAGCAAATAGTTCACTCTTAAATGCCAAAGATGTGTCTAATGCCTCAAAAGAGCAAGTTACTGTAATGGAGCAAATTACTAAGGATATTGAAAATATGCAACAAAGCTGTAAAGAGACTTCTATTTTAATGGGGCAAAATTCTAGTGCGAGCGTGGCATTGGAGAAGATTTCAACGGCATTGCGTGATTATGTAGCGCATTTTAAAGTGTAAGACTTAACAAAGAATCGAAGGTAGAGATATGAAAAATTTATTTTGCATTATTGTTACCTATATTAAGCCATTAGAAGAGATTGAGAAAGTCTTACAGGCGCATAGGGGATATTTACAAACGGGTTATGACGCAGGATTTTTACTTGCTTCAGGTCCTCTTGACCCACGAGTTGGTGGGCTTATCATAGGGCATTTTGCCGATAAAGCCCAAGCGCAAAAATTCACTCAAAGCGACCCATATTTTTTAGCCAACCTTGCTACTTATGAAATCATTGAGTTTAGCCCTGTGCTACACGCAAGTGCCCTAGATTCTTTTTTGCAAGATTAAACACCCAAAATTTTTAAGGAGTTTTATAAATGGATAATAACAAAAGAAATATTTTGTTAGCTACACTGATAGTAGTTGGTGTTGCTGTTGGAATTGGGATTACAGGGCTTTTAAAGTTTTCACAAAATGATGCTGTCCCTAGTAGTTATGAGCCCACAGCTACACAAGAAGAGGGTGAGGGGGAAAATAGCGAAGACAAGCAAGCAGGCAATGAAAACAACACCATTGTAGATGAGAATCTTGCCATCGCACAACCTAACCAAAAAGAGTTAGAAGAACAAAACAAACAAACAAGTGCTAATAAGCGCGATGAAATCTTTACACAACAAAACGGACTCGTGCGATTTAGTGCCTTTCCTGCGCAAGTGTATCGCGGTGAATGGGTAAATATGGGCGATGAGTGTGTAAATTGCGAGGGAGGACCGCAGAGTGCGCTTAAAAAGCAACATATTGACTTTGCAGGAAGCTATGTGCTTTATACCTTGCCACAAGGAGAGAATCAAACTATCGTGGGTGCGGTCAATGTGCAAAATGGCGATGTTGTTGAGTTCCCAGCGATATACAAGGAAGTCGGCGCGCCTTTTGACTTGCGTATCTCTTCGCAGGCAAATAGTAATTTAGTGTGGATTCAAGGCGTAGATGCGAGCAACCAAGACATTTATAGAATCGATGCCTTTGCTTTAAAAAATGGGGAAATAGAGCGCGTGCAGAGTTTTGAGCTATCTTTCCTCTCTACTATCCTTGCTCCTGCTTCATTGGACACCCTGTCGTTTTAAACGCATTTAAATGCGTTTAAAACGATTTTATTTCACTTTTAACCTTTTCTTTCTAAAAATTCATTACGATAGATTTAATGGCATAATAAAACGATTATAGAGTTATTTATGTGAGCCCTACCACTATGAAGTGATTTGTTTCATTAAGCCCTATTTTATACTGCTCGCCCGTTTGCAAATCAACAAGGTAGCATTGGTCTAATCCTTCATAATTTGCTCGCTCACTTGGATAAATCTTTAGTCTATCCCTTACCTCATCTAAATCTATACACATTGCTGGGAATCCAAACATAAAAAGTTTATAACGCATTATAGCTCCTTTTTGCAATTACGATAATTCGTGCTTGATTATTCAAGCACGCGATAAACTTTTGCTACAATACCATAAAATTGCTTTTAATAAGGATTTTGCAATGCGACTTAATCAATATATCGCTCATCATTCTACATATTCTCGCCGTGAAGCAGACGCGCTTATAGAATCTAGGCGCGTGCGCATTAACAACAACATCGCTAATCCCACCAGTGTGCTAAAAGATAGTGATATTGTTTTTGTCGATGGGAAGCGATTAAGACAAACACAAGGTTACACAGCGATTATTTACCATAAGCCAAAGGGCGAAATTGTAAGTAAAAAAGATGAATGCGGTCGCAGGAGTATTTATGATAGCCTTGATTCCAAGTTTAGACATTTTGTGTATGTGGGGCGACTTGATTATGCGAGTGAGGGGCTGCTTATTTTAAGCGATAATAAAAAAGTGGCAAGTGCCCTTATGGAATCTTCACTCCCCCGCACTTATAATGTCAAACTTGATAAGGGCTTGAGTGATAAATTTTTAGATTACATCGCTAAAAGTATGGAAAATGGCGAGTGGATAGAAATCGCTGGCAAAAAGGGTGCGCACGCAAAAAGCACGATAGAGAAGATTCTTATCGCACCTTTTGTGGATTTTGAGATTCTTAAAGATTCTCCAAGATTCCCACGCGTGCGTGTAACGCTATGCGAGGGTAAAAATAGAGAGATTCGGAGATTTTTTGCGCATTTTGGTTATGAAGTGCGTGATTTAAAGCGTGTGGCTTATGGGTTTTGCTCGCTTAATGGGCTTCCAGCAGGAAAATGGCGATATTTTAACAAAAATGAATACAACAAATTGCGCCACTTTATGCAGGAGAACACCCACAATATGTGATTGCCTATCGTTTTAATGTGGCAAGGAAATTTTCATACAGCAATTCAAGTTCTTTGAGCGATTGTTGGCATTGCTTGTCATCTACGCATTTTTCTAGCACCTGCATTCGTTTGAGTAAATATTCAAAAAGTGCCCTATCAATGTCTGGGAGTTTGTTTGCTTGGTTAGCGTCTTTAGCGCGCCCTTTTATGATGACACGCGCTGGGATTCCAATAGCGGTGCAATCGCTAGGCACATCTTTAATCACCACAGAATTTGCGCCAATTTTGGCATTTTTTCCAATGGTAATATCTCCTAAAACCTTCGCTCCTGCTCCAATCACTACACCAGATTCTATGGTTGGATGTCGTTTAGTCTTTGCTAAGCTCACACCACCTAAGCTCACTCCCTGATAGATTGTTACATCATCGCCTACAATGGCAGTTTGTCCTATCACAACGCCAATGGCGTGGTCGATGAATACGCGCCTACCGATTTGGGCTTGTGGGTGAATATCAACATTGGTAATGAAGCCGGTGATTCCCATAATTACGCGTCCCAAACGCCTAAATCCACGCATATAAAGCCAATGAGCGATTCTATAATGCACGATTGCCATAACACCGGGATAAAAAAGCACTTCAATAATGCTCTCAAACGCAGGGTCGCGTTGCTTGACTACGCTAAAATCTTCTTTTATAAGGCGAAAAAGACTTGTTTTTTGCATTTTATTCATTATCTTTCTTGCTAATGGTGCGTAAATAGCCATTTTCGCTTAGCATTATATAGAGTTGTCCTAGCACTTCTTTTTTCTCTTCTGTATCTAATGCTTGGTTTTCCTCGACATATTGTTTTAATCGCCGCTCAATATCTTTTGTGTCGTAGTCTAAATCATCAAGCACATCTAAGATAGTTTGCGCTTCTAGGGGATTGCTAAGCTCATAACCTTTGTCTAGCTCATCATCAAAGACAATACTAAATTCAGTAGGGTGGGTAAAAAGATTATGGCGCATCCCTAATACCTCTTGATATGCTCCCACGAGGAAAAAAGCCAAAAAATATTCTTCGCGTGTAATATCCACATCGTGCAAATAAAGAGGCTTATTGGCATTAAAGGCGATTTCACCATCGCTATCACAAGTAATATCCCACAAACTTGCACTCCTTGTGGGTTTGTTATTAAGTCTATCAAGTGGCATTACAGGAAAGTTTTGTCCCAATCCCCAATAATCTGGGAGGCTTTGAAAAAAGCTACAATTAAGCAAATAACGCTCTTGAACTTGCTCTTGGATTCTAATGATTTCATTGTGATTTTTGTGCTTAAGGAGTTTTAGCACCTTTTTAATGATTAAATGAGTGAGCACTTCGGTATTAGAGCGGTCTTGCAAATCAATATAACCCAAATCAAAGAGCGTGAGCAATGATTCCATATGGTCGAGGCTATCGTGCAGGTATTCAATGGCAGTTTTTTCATTCACGCTATTGTATAAATCATACAATTCCTCGATAAGCGGTGGATTTTTTTGTTTTAATTTTAATGCCTTTTCATCGTATTCTTGGCTAAAGAGCTCAAGCACAGGCGCGACAAGAACAGCGTGATTTGCCGCGATGAAGCGACCAGATTCTATAAAAATATCTGGTTGGGGTTCTTTTTTGTTTTTAGCAATTTCGCACAACGAAAACACCACATCACCACTAAATTCATTAAGCGTGTAGTTGCGATTGTTTTCGCCCTCGTGCTGTGTGTATTCTACTGCTAAGCCACCACCGATATTCACACAACGCAACTTTTTTGCCCCCATTTTACGCAATTCTGCATAAATGTTGCCCGCCTCGCGCAATGCCTTTTTAAGTGGCGAAATATCACTTATTTGACTGCCTATATGGAAATGAATCATTGTAAATTTATGGAGCAACTTATTCTTTTCAAGCATATTGATAGCTTCAAGCAACTCTGTTGAGGTGAGCCCAAATTTTGAGCCAAATCCACCGCTTTTTGCCCAAATGCCCGTGCCCGTGCTATGCAATCGGATTCTAAGTCCTATGTTTGGATAGGGCTCGCCCATTTCTTTTGCCACTTCAATGATAGTTTCTAGCTCGTTTAATCCCTCAATAGTAAGCGTGATGTTGTGATTCATATTTGCCGCGATAAAGCCCAGCGAAATCATCTCTTTGTCTTTAAAGCCATTGACCGTGATAGGTGTATTTTTGTTGGTATAAGCCATTGCCAAAATAAGTTCAGGCTTGCTCCCTGCTTCTAGCCCATAGCATCGACCTTTGCTCTGCTCGACTAAGGGCAGGACAAAATTTGGCATTTGATTTACTTTGAGTGGAAAAACTGCCTTAAATTTGCCCTTATAAGAATATTCTTTGATTGCTTTTTCAAACGCCCCAAACATTTTATCAAGCTGGGAGCGAATCAAATGCGGGAAGCGCAAAAGCAGGGGACCACGATAGCCCTTTTCGCGTATCTCTTGGACAATATCAATAAGCGCGGGTTTGGATTTAAAATTCACGCGCACTTGCCCATCATCAATGATGAAGTCATTACTTGACCAAAAATTTATTCCATAATCAACCATTCTTTCACACCTTGTTTTAATCGCATTGCATTTTAGTCTAAAAATCCAAAAACCAAAAGCGCATTATACATTTTTAAGGCTATAATGACATAAAATTTTGACACAAAAAGCCTTTTCTTTTAGGAGCGATTTTGCTAAAAATTCACAACCAAAGCACATTTAGACTTATAAATGCAAAAAAAAGGACACAAGAATTTCATCATATTTTTCTTACACTAAGCCAATCTTATCTTTGCGGGCTAGATTCTCACAAGCGTGATGGTATTTTGCGCTATGGATTGCTCGAGGTGCTTTTAGTAAATGCCAAACAAATGCGCGCTATTAACTACAAAGAGCGCGGGATAGACAAACAAACCGATGTGTTAAGTTTCCCGCTAGAGATTATGGAGTTTGATTGGCAGGTTTTAGAATCTTGCGCGCCAAAAAATTTCAACATTCCACTTGGTAGCATTCTCATCAATGTCGAGCAGGCAAGACAATGCGCCAAAAAATTTCAACATAGTTTTGATGATGAGCTTAAGCTCCTTTTTATTCACGCGCTTTTGCATATTTTTGGGTTTGACCACGAATGTGATAATGGCGAGCAACGCAAGGAGGAGCAAAAGTGGATAGAGCATTTTGCACTTCCTCAAAGCCTTATCACGCGCACAGATGGATACATATAAAATCAACGCGGAACGCCCATTGCTTTAAGAGTGGCAAATTATTACTAAGGATAGTGTCTAATGAAAAGAATGCTTTGTGTAGCTTGCGTAAGTGTAGCGTTTGGATTCGAGGCGGATATTGATTTTTCAAAAGTGCCTAGCTATGTCGAGGAATCTCCAGCCCAAGAGTTTATACCCGAGATTCCGCGTGC
>CAKVEH010000037.1 GCA_934728205.1 uncultured Helicobacteraceae bacterium | reverse complement strand
ACTAACCCTTCAATTTGATGAATCATTGGCGAGTGTTTTACATCATTATCCCTACGGAATACCGCAACCGGAGCAATGATACGAATGGGGAGTTTAGCATTTTGCATTGTGCGGATTTGCACGGGACGTGTATGTGTGCGGAGCAAAAGGGAATCTTTGAAGTAAAATGTATCTTGCATATCCCTTGCTGGGTGATATTTTGGGATATTAAGTGCCTCAAAATTATGGAAGTCATCTTCTACAAGCGGTCCTGTTTGGAGAGAAAAATTCATATTGACAAAATATTCAATAATTTTATCCATTACTTGATTGATTGGGTGTCCGTTACTTGTGGCTTTTAGCGTGGTAAAAAGTGAGGCATCAACATATTGTTGCTTGAGGTTTTTTGCCACCTCCTGCGCGCTTAAGTCTTTTTTTGTCTTTTCAAAAGTGCTTTCAAAATGTGTCTTAAGGGCATTGAGTTCTTTGGCTACATCTTTTTTCACCTCTTCACTAAGTTCCTTTAATTCAGCAAAGAGTGCGCTTAACTCGCCCTTTTTCCCTACCATTTGGATTCTTAGATTTTCAAGTTCTCTTAAATCCTTTATATCTGCAAACGCCTTATCAATGCTTCCTGCAAGTGCTTTAATCTTTTTTTTCAAAACAATCCCTTTCTTTTAAAAGACTTATCCTCTTAATTTGACTGCATAAATCATAAAAACACTTAATTGTAGCACATAATTTATACAATTATAACTTCGAGCCCAACATTTCATAACCAACAGCACTTAAATACAATCCATTTGGACTAATTGGTTGCCAAAATACGCGCTCTTTTACATCAATTTGTCTAAGTAAATCTGCTTTTGTAATCTCGCCGCGTCCAAAGGCAAAAATTGCCCCCAGCATTAGTCGCACTTGTGCGCGTAAAAAACCATTTCCACGCATTTTGACAATCAAATATTCTCGGTAGATGTAGCAATTTATGAAAAAAATATGGCGCATATCACTTTTGCTCGGCGTGCCTTGTTTTTTAAAGAATCTAAAATTATGCTCGCCTATAAAATACCCCAATGATTCTCGCACACGAGACATATCGCCATAATCTTCAAATCCAACAAAGCGAGAATAAAGCACATTTGGCATTTTTTTTGTGGCGATATAGCGATATTCTCGCCACAACGCATTATATCGAGGATGGAAATCATTTGGCACTATCCATATATATTTGCAATAAATATGTGGGTAAAGTTTTTGGTTAAGCAACTCTTTTAATCGCGCTAGATTCCAATT
Organism: uncultured Helicobacteraceae bacterium; assembly: GCA_934728205.1. Taxonomy (GTDB): domain Bacteria; phylum Campylobacterota; class Campylobacteria; order Campylobacterales; family Helicobacteraceae; genus Helicobacter_F. The sequence continues at coordinate 8,757 of CAKVEH010000037.1, read as the reverse complement.
TACTTCACTCTCAAAGCTAATCATTTGCCCGTTTGCGTGCACTCCCTTATCCGTGCGTCCAGCATACAAAAGCACTGAATCTATCCCCACACTTTGTAGCACTTCACTTAATTTGCCCTCTATCGTGTGTATATGAGAATCTGGCTGGATAGCAAACCCACTAAACGCACTTCCATCATAAGCAATCTTAGCTAATAATCTCATCGCAATTTAATAATATGGCTTAATACTCTTGCGATAAAGCAGATAAGAAAGGATAAACCACACACTAGGAATACACACAATGCCAATAAAAGGAAAATTCTCCGCGCTAATATAAAGCAATACAAAATACAAAATACTCGCACCAATCACATAAAAATATGACATATTAGATTGAAAACGCGGATTAGCCACACCAAAAACGAGAATCAAAAATATCGAAGATAGTGGAAAAAGTGAGAGCAACACGCTTTGAGCAAATTTTCGCTTCTTGCTTTTAGAAGAACCATCAAATGCACTGCGCCAATAATCAACAAGTTGATACGCGCTTAGTTGTGGTTCAGCAATCACTTGGTAAATATTCATCAATTCATATCCAATTTTGCGGATTTCTTCCTCACCAGCGAAGTATGCTTCGCCATTCTCTAATATCAACTCAAAGATTCCATTCTCATTTTTTGTGCTTCCGTTTTTAGCCACGACAAAGGACTCTGCACTATCGCGTTTATCAAATCCGCCCTGTGAATACAAAATAAGGTTTTCGTATTTTCGTTTATCTGCCTTATCGACATACACAAGCCAATTTCCAATCTTTTGCCCTAGCTCTCCTGCGCGCAAATTCACATCTACATCAGCGCGTTTTTTAGAGACAAAGTTGATACTTGCGCTTGATGAGAGTGGGACAACCACCAATGAAAAAACAAACAAAATTGCCGTAACAAGTAAAATAATAGGAGTGAATGCTTTAAGGATTACAATAGGCTTCACTCCTAATGAAAAAAACACCATTAACTCATAATCATAAGCTAGGCGCGAGATTCCAAGCACTAAGGAAGCAAAAAATGCAATAGGAATGATAAAAGAAATGCTTGAAGGTATCGAATAAGAAAAAAGTGTAAAAAGGTCTAAAAAGTCCATTTTCACCACATAAGTGCGTCCAGCAATAGATATAAGCAACACCACAGACGCGATAAATAACAACACCAGCAAAAATGGAAAAAAGAGTTGAGAGAATGACAAAAACAAATAGCGTTTAAACATCCACTCCTCCTATTACGCTTATAAACCCATCTAAAAATTCAGCTCCACCAAAAAATACCGCGCAAACAGCGAGAAATAAAAAACTTACAAATGGAATTTTGCGCCAAACAACACGCTTTATAGCTTTCACCCCAAATGCCACGATAAGCGCAAATACCGAAGCAACAAAAATACTAAACGCGCAAAACTTCACTCCAAAAACCATTCCAATGCCACCCAACACAACAATATCTGCTTCACCAAAAAGTTCTTTTTGCCAAAAAGATTCTAAAAAAACTTTAAGGACAAACAATATCCCCATTATAGCAAAGCCGTGTGTGATTTGCATAATTTGCATAGAAACTAACATATCTGGTGTAAAAAAACCCACCATAATGCTTATTAACAAAAACGCTAAAAGCCCTACATTTGGCAATGCTAAAAACTCCACATCAACAAGTGCCAACACAAATAAAACTACAAAAAATCCATACAATAATAGCGAATAACGCAAAAAAGCAGAATCTATAAGCACAAGCAACAACGCACAAACACCAAGACATAGCCCAAAAAGTCCATAAGGATTCCAAAAAGTTTCACTCAAAAAGTGCGTAGTAAAAAAACTCGCTAAAACACCCACTATGAGCACAGGCACATAGATTTCAAGCATACACTATTGCCTTAAGATTCCATTACACACATCGACAAAAAGACATTGTGTAATCACAAGTGGCTTACTTAGCGCACCATCAATTTTCACAAAACGCGTGATATGCTGTTTGCCATCTTGTAAAAATGGCATTAAAAGCACACCTCCTTCTTTTAACTGCTCAATAATCTTTAGCGGGATACCCTGTGCGCACGCGCTAAAAATCACAGCATCATAGGGTGCGTGCTCTTCCCAGCCATCTTGCCCATCACCGAGTTTGCTAAAAATATTATCCGCACTTAGGACACTAAACCTCTTTCGCGCTTCTAAAAAAAGTCTCTCTATGCGCTCAATCGTGCAAACGCGTCTAAAAAGTTTAGAGAGAATCATTGCCTGATAGCCACTCCCACAGCCGATTTCTAACACATTTTCTCCACCTTGTGGCATAAGGGATTGCGTCATTATCGCCACAGTGAGTGGAGAACTAATCCATTGAGATTGCTCTATTGGCAACGCATCTAAGCTATATGCTTTGTCTAAAAAAATTTCTGGCACGAAAAATGCCCTATCCACGCTTTGCATAGCGTTTATCACTTTTGGCGATAAACGCACAAACCGCTGAATCTCATCTACCATTTTAATTAAATGTTGGGACATTCGCACCTCTTTAGATTTTTGCTATGAATTGATTGGGATTCCTGTTTGGATATGTTTGCGCATTTTTGCACTATCGCGTAAATCAACTTGTGTGCCCACAATTTCTTTTTTGTCATTTTTATATACGATTCCATACGGCGTGATGACTGCACTTCCCTTAGCCATTGTATCATTTGCACCATCGCTTGCCACTACAAAGGCTTGATTGCTAATAGCAAGGGCTTTAGTGAGTGTTTCAAATTGCTCTTTTCTCGCCCTACCCCAAATTGCTGGGACAAAGATAATATCCGCTCCTTGAATGCGCTTCCATAAATCAATAAAACGCAACTCAAAGCAGTTAATCGCCGCGCATTTTATAGAATCTACAAAAAAAGGCAAAATCTCATCTTCACTTCCAGCTTCAAAGTGCAGATTCTCATCACCAAGCTCAAAGAGCTTGTGCTTGGATTGCTTGTGTATTACTTCACCTTTATGAAATACTTTAAGGTTGTTGTAAAATTTATTGCGCTTTTTTTCTATCATTGTCGTTACTATGGTGCATTTTGTGCTAGATTCTAAAAGTTTTTGCGTAACGACTTTTGAAAACTCGCTCGCCTCCTCCATTTTTTGATACGCAAACCCGCTAAAAACCACTTCTGGCGTGCAAACAATAGAATCTTGCTCGACATTTTTGAGGCATTCAAGCACTTTTTTTAAATTTAACTCAAAATCCTGCCCGATTTTCACCTGCAAGGCGCAAAGCTTCCTATATGGATTCTTAGAAATCATCAAAATCAATACTCCCTTTTGCATAATTTGTTACCTTTGCTTCAAAGAAGTTGGTTTTTTGGTCATTAAAACTTGAAAACTTATCCACCCATTTAATCGGATGGGTGGTGTTATAAAGTTTTGGTAGCCCTACTCTACTTAATCGCTCATCAGCAAGGAATTCAATATATTGACGGATAATATCACCCGTAAGTCCCAGAATCTGTCCTTGCGTGATATACTCGCCCCAAGAAGATTCCACATCTACGGCTTTTTTAAACATTTCTATGACTTCTTCTTCTAGGCTTTTAGTAAATAAATCGGGTCGCTCTTTGCGCACTGAGTTTATCATATTTTGGAAAAGGACTAAGTGCGTTACTTCATCGCGGTTGATAAATCGTATCATTTGCGCACTACCAAGCATTTTACCACTTCTAGCAAGTGTGTAAAAATAGCAAAATCCACTATAAAAATAAATCCCCTCTAAAATTTGGTTAGCAAACATTGCTTTAATAAGATTGTATTCCGTTGGGTTGGTGGCAAGCTCGATATACACATCGGCGATATAGTCATTTTTCGCACGCAACTGCATATCCACGCGCCACATATCATAAATCTCCTCTGTGTTAGCAGAGATAGATTCCACCATTACAGCGTAGCTTTGGGAATGCAAAGCCTCTTCATAAGCTTGACGCACAAGCACAAGGTTAATTTCTGGGCTTGTCATATAAGGATTGACATTGTCAATCAAGTTGTTTGTTTGCAAAGAATCCATAAAAATAAGCTGAGCAAGTGCTCTATCATAGCCAAGTTTTTCTTGTGGAGCTAGCCCACCATTATAGTCGCGTTTATCAGCATTCATATTGACTTCTTCTGGAAACCAAGTGTTTGCAAGCATTGTCTTCCATAGATTATACGCCCATTGATATTTGATTTTGTTTAAATCAAATATACTTGTAGGATTCCCGCCAAATATTTTGCGTTCATTCACATCCTCTGTGCTGTGTGGATTATAGATTTTTTTGCGCTCGATAATCGGGCTTTGATTTTCTTGCATTCTCTCTCCTTTGTTTATTGCATTTATATCACCCATTTTGCCTTATTCCTTTAAATTTCCTCTCTCCCGTCTTTTATACTCTCAATGGTAAGTAGCACGAGGGCATAAAAATTCGCAACGACCGCGCCAATAACTATTCCATATCCTAAATGCTTCATTCCAAAAACTTGCAAAATAACAAATGCTGCTGCTAAATGGAATATCGCCACCACAAAAGTCGCCAAAATCTCCGCTGATAGAGAGCTTTTTATACCTATGCGAAAAGTCGCACACAAGAAATTCACACTTGCACATAAAAATAAAATCACAATATTACCCTCAAATAAAAACTCCACACCAAGCGTTAGTCCCATTACACTAAAAAATACAAAAAACACTCTTCCCCAATTCATTTATACCACTCCTTTAAGTTTATTGCGCTATACACGACCATTTTCATACATTGCGCGTAACCGCTCTTTTTCCTGCGCTCTTTTTTTCTTCTCTAGCTCTTTTTGGTAATATGTATCCAAACTAAAGCCAAATACAATCGCTAGTCTTGGTGCGACAAACATTGAGCTATAAGTCGCAATCAGCACACCAGCAAGCATTGGCAGTGAGAATCCTTTGATAATATCCCCGCCAAAGAGATAGAGCGTTAAGACGACCAAAAACACCGTTACAGAAGTGAGAATCGTCCGCGAAAGTGTAGCAGAAACAGCCTCGTTAATCACAAAATTCATATCACTCATTCGCTTTGAAAGCATTTGCTCACGGATTCTATCAAATATGATGATAATATCATTTATCGAATAACCAATAAGCGTTAGTAACGCCGCTAGCACCTCTAAATTAAAATCAATATCAGTGATAATCACAATGCCAGAGACAATGATTACATCGTGTGCGAGCGTGCAAATCCCAGCAAGAGAGAATCTCCACTCATAACGAAAAGAAATATATGTCATCATTGCCACTAAAGCAAGCACAATGGCAATAATCCCTTTTTTCTTAAATTCATCACCCACTTTTCCACTAATAGTATTATCACGGCGGATTTCAAACGATCCTGTGGATACTAAAAGGGATTGGACAATTTGAGCCACTTGCGCGCTACTTTCACCAAATTCTGGGAGCTTTAGCAACACTTCATTTGGTTCGCCAAACTCACTTACTTGGAATCCTTTAAATCGTTCATCATTTGAGAGAATCTCTCTAATTTGCTGAATTGGGGCTTTTTGTAAATCGGTGTATTGAATCTGCACGATACTCACACCCGCAAAATCAATGACTAGCTTAAAGTCTTTTATCACAATAAGCGAGATTGAAGCAACACAAAGCACCACAGAAAGAATAAGACCATAAAGGCTATATTTGACAAAATCATAAATCTTTACTTTTTTAAATACTTCCATTGCACCCTCCTCTACTTGCCTAATCCAAGTTTTTGGGAATCTTTTGTCGCATTGCTTACGCCAAACCATAGCCATAATGCCTTTGAATTAGCGATTTTTGGCAAAATGGCTTGATAGATTCCGTGTGTGCCGACAATAGCAGTGAGAATCGAGGCGATGATTCCAAGACTTAGTGTAATGGCAAATCCTTGCACCGCGCCTGTGCCATAAGCATAAAGTAAAATAGCGACCAAAAGCGTGGTAATATTTGAATCAAAAATCGCCCTAGAGGCGTTAGCATAGCCAAGCTCTATGGACTTAGCAATAGAGTTTCCTCCCCGCAAGGCTTCGCGGATTCTCTCATTGATGATGATATTAGCATCAACTGCCATACCGACGGTAAGCACGATTCCAGCCATTCCGGGCAGTGTAAGTGTCGCACCAAAAAGTGCCATAACAGCCACAATAAGCACAATATTAACCAACAATGCCACCACAGCAATGATTCCAGCGACATTGTAATACGCTATCATAAAGATTACCACCAACACAAATCCACTTATAAGGGCAATCATAGACGCCCTAATACTATCTTCACCCAAACTTGGTCCCACTCCACGCTTTTCTAACACTTCCATAGAAGCGGGCAATGCACCACTTTTGAGCGTAAGGGCTAAATCTGCAGCGGAATATTTATCAAAGTCTCCGCTTATTTGCCCGCTATCAGTAATCCTGCTACGAAGCACAGGTGCGGAATACACCTTGCCATCAAGCACAATAGCTAACCGCTTGCCAATATTTTTACCAGAAAAGTCCCCAAAGATTCTCGCTCCAGCAGAATCTAGCGTAAAACTCACCACATATTGATTATTTTGGTCTCTGCTTGGAGAGGCACTTGTGATTGATGAACCATCTAAAATGGGGATTTTTTTTACAAGTAAAAAGCCGCTCTCTCCACTAGAAGTGCTTTTAGCAAATGGTAAAATTACATCACCATATTCCTCAGCTTCCAAATCACTCATTAGATTTACCCGTGCGTTACGCTCCTCATCAACTGCCATAAACTCTAAATATGAAGGCTTGGAGATAAGATTGCGCAATCGCTCCTCTTCTTGCGGTGTGTTTTCACCGGGCACTTCGACTAGGATATTTTCCTTTCCCTGCCTTGTAACACTAGGTTCGCTCAAGCCAAAAATGTCTAATCGCTTGCGAATTGTGCCGATAGCTTGCTCGATAGCATCTTCTTTGATTTTATTGATTTCTTCTTCACTAAAAGATAGGGTATAGATGTTATTTTCTTCAAACACTACTAAGCCATCAAATTTTTCTAGCATTGATTGTATTTCTGGCTTTTCTTGTGGGTTTAGCACCTCAAATGTAAGTTTGTTTGTGCGTATCTTCACAGAATCTACTAAAAGTTTTTTGTTTTCACTTTCAAATTTAATGCTTGAAGCTAGGCTTGAGAGTTTTGCATTCACAGCCTCTTCACTCTTGACGCCCAAAAGGAGGTTGAGCCCACCTTGTAAATCAAGCCCAAGCGTAATCTTGCGCCCATCTATATCAAAAAATGATGGCAGGCTAAAAAAGATTCCAAAAATTGCTGCCCCAATAAGACTTAAGAGACGAAAGTTGATACCCTGATTCATCGTGTCATAATCACTTAGTTGTTTTGCTGTGTATCATCGATTTTGTAAGCAACAAACTCTCTTGAGAGCTTTACTATTGTATCATCGTTTAAGCGCACACTAAAGAAATCGTCTTCTGGTTTCACCACTTCAGCTATCAAACCACCTGTGGTAATGATTTTATCGCCTTTCTTAAGGCTTGTTATCATTTCTTGATGTTTTTTGCGGCGAGTGTTTTGTGGGCGCACAATGAGAAAATAAATCAACAAGATAAAAAACGCAATAGGTGCTAATCCTATAAGCGTGTCATCAACGCCAGATTGAGGTCTTTGAGCGGGAATCTCATCGGCTATAAGCACACACCCACTTATTAAAGCTAAAAAGAACAATTTACATTTCATTTGCTATCCTTTTGTGTGATTTAGGTGTAAAATTGTAGCGATTCTTTGCTTAAAAGATTTTGATTTTATACAAAGAATCTACACTACAATCTCTAAATAGCTACAATGAGTGTGCTGTGGGCTAACGCTTTTTTATAAAACTATACACAAACAAAAAAACCGCGCCAAGAATGCTTGCCGTGCTAGAAGCAATCAAAATAGAAATTTTAGCAACATCTTCAGCACTTTGAGAATCTCCGCCACCAAATGAATCAAAAGCAAGATTTGAGACAAAAATTGACATTGTAAAACCAATGCCAGCCAACATTCCAGCCCCAAGAATCTCTGCCCATCGTATCCCCACAGGGCGCGCTGCGACACCCAACTTCTCGCTAAGAAATGTAAAAAGTAAAATGCCAATAGGCTTACCAACTACAAGCCCAAGAAATATGCCTGGTGCAATATAATCTAATCCAAAATCAATGCCACCAGAGAGATTTACTCCTGCGTTACTAAACGCAAAAAGTGGCATTATAAAATACGCACAAAATGGCTGTAAGGCGTGCTCCAAACGCAAAAGTGGATTTTGAACATTGATAGAATCCTTTGCCATAGTGCTTAAAATATTCATTTGTTCGCGTGTGAGGAGCACATTCTTTTTATCTCTATCCATTTGTTTGAATTTTTGGGGCAACTCCTCAAAAAGATTGAGAAATTGCTCGCTTGGCATTTTTGGCTTCACAGGCACACAAAATGCTAAAATAACCCCCGCGATAGTCGCGTGAATGCCACTATGATGCACACAAAACCAAAGCAATCCACCAACAACCAGGTAGATTCCCAAATTTCGCACACCGATTTTATTAAGCACTATGAGGGCGACAACTATAAGTGCTGAAAATCCCAGCCAAACAAAATGCACGCCTTCAGGCGATGGATAGGCTGTGGCTATTATCATAATCGCGCCTAAATCATCAGCCACCGCTAAAGTAACCAAAAAGACTTTAAGAGCCATTGGCACACATTTGCCAAGCAATAAAATCACGCC
>CAKVEH010000036.1 GCA_934728205.1 uncultured Helicobacteraceae bacterium | reverse complement strand
ATAATAAAATTATTTCTCATTATTTAAGCTATATTTAATATTTAATGTGTTAGATTCCTGCCTTAAATTTTACACTTTGTAGGAATTGATAATGAACGCTAGAATCTTATATATTGCATTTGTGCTATGTGCTCTTGCACTTGGTGATGAAATCAAGCAATCATCTCATAATGCCCCCCCCCCCCCGATACACAAGATAAAAATCAAGTAGAAAATAAAAAGGATTTGCAAAAAGTGAAATTAGACAAAGTAACCGCTACGGCGGAAAGAGAATTTGAAGCCTATCAAAGTGGCAATCAAATTGGACGAGAAATGCTTGATTCAAGCCCTAGTGGCAATGGGGATATTACAAGCATTCTAAAAATCCTCCCAAATGTGCAGTTTGACACTGCACAAAATCGCTCCACAACGCAAGGCGAAATCGACCCTGCAAATGTCAGCATTAGCGGAGGACTTTTTTATCAAAACAACTTTCAGCTTGATGGCTTTAATATGAATAATGACATAAACCCAGATGGCGTAGTGGGTGGTGGTGGGAGCAACAATACACCAGAGCTTAGCCAAAATGGCGCGCCCGGTCGCTCGCAAGGCTTAGCCATTGATACAAGTTTGCTTGATTCTATCGTGGTGCAAGATTCTAATATTTCCGCGCAATATGGCAAATTTAATGGCGGGATTATACAGGCAAATACAAGAAAGGCAAACAAAGAGTTTGGCGGGAGTGTGAGTTATCAAATCACACAGGGGAATGCGAGGGAAAATGCGATTTCATTGACAAAATATCACATTTATGGCGATAGGGACGCATTTATCAATTCTGCTTACTCAAGCAATCAACCAAACTTTATTAAGCACATTGTCCGTGCGAGCGCAGAATCTAAACTCAATGAGAAGGCAAGCGTTATAGCAAGCATAAACGCTATACAAAGCTATATTTACTTGCGTGGGTATCAGCTAGAGGGTGGCAATATGGTCGATGATGTGAATAAAACACAATCGCGCGAGAGCTATAATCTTTTTATTAAAGGCAATTATGACATTGATGGAGTGCAACTCGAAGCAAGCTATGCGTATGCTCCAGAATTTAATAAATATTTTGTGGTTAATGCCAAAAATTCAGATTTTTTCTACCAGCAAGGCGGGCATAATCTTGGATTCAAAGCCACACTAGAGAGTGCGCTTGGCACACTAAGCGCGCAGAGCAATGTAAGCTATATGGAAAATTCACGCACAAACTCTAGTAGCGATTATCGATTTTGGTTGTATTCAAGTGAAAAATATTGGACTCACAATGGAAGCGATGCCGAAGAGGGAGGCTATGGCAACATTGACAACAAACAGCTTAGTTTTGAAAATAAATTTATCATAGATTTTAATCCGCTCAAACTTTTAGCCACAGAGCATAAAATCAGTGCTGGCTTAGAGATGGGCTATGGCTATGTGTATTTTAAACGACATCAAGACACACGCATTGCAATATCTGCATTCTACATTCCAAATACCACAAAGACTTGCACAGATTCTGCTTGGTGCACTACCGTTGCACCTTATGATAGCACAGCGACAGGGATTGACTTTGTTACCCCACTTACCAATGGATATTATTTTGCCGGGCTCAATTATCTGCACGCTGGGAAAATTGCTCTCCATAACTTTACTAGCGGTGCATTTGTAGAAGATGATGTGCATTTAGATTTAAGTGGTGCAGGAGAGCTTAATGCAAGGGCTGGGGCGAGATTAGATTATGAACTTTATATGAAGCGAGCTCCTATTGCGCCAAGATTCTCGCTTAACTACATTACTCCCGCACCTAAAGAGTGGCAAACCAAAATCACCTTAGGAGCAAATCGCTACTATGGGCGCAATATTTTTGCCTTTCGTTTGCTACACGGACAACAAGCCCTCGATAAACAATATTGGAAGTTTGATAACTTGAATTGGGATACAACTAAAGTAGTCCCAGAATCTACCCCCTATGAGCAATCTCCATATAAGGTTGATAATGGCGGAATAGAGAGCGATTATTTAGGATTAAAAGTGCCTTATGATGATGAGCTAGTCGCTGGAGTGGTGCAAAATTTTAAAGATGCCCAACTCAACATCAAATACATTCATCGCTTCGGGCGCGACCAAGTAATGATAAAATGCAAGCAATACAATGACCGTGGTAATTGCGTGCTTAATACTTATGGCAATGATGGGAAATCTGATGCGGATATTATCTCACTCACCCTTAGCAACCAAAATCCAATGCAAATTGCCAATAGCCAACATTACGCGTTACTCGCATTTGATTGGACGCATTCAAGGCGCAATTTTAATAGCTACTCAACAAGTTTTAGCAATTCTCAACTTACTAATTCCATTATTTCTTACAATGGGCAATTTATGCGCTATATCGATAGACCAGCAGAAAATTTCTATCGCCCTTATAGCGTGCGTCTTACTACCACACATCAATTTAATATTGCCCGCGTAAAGTGGATTCTCACCAATTTCTTGCGAATGCGCTCTGCCTATGATGCTATGGTCTCTGTAAGTGATGCTTACAAAGATAGCTACAATGGCGTGAAAGTGGATACTTTCCGCGTGTTTAAAGTGCCTTATAGCCTTACTTGGGATTTACGGCTAAGCCTTGATATACCCGCCTATAAAACGCACAATGTGATTGTCAATGTGGATATAAACAATGTCTTAGATAGGCGCAATATCGCGGTGGTGGATTACTCGAGCTTTCGCTCAAATCCTAGTGCCACCGCCGTGCCTACTTACGAAGTGGGTAGGCAACTCTGGCTACAGGTGGGGTATAAGTTTTAATGCAAAACTTAGCCTAATAAAGTCCGCACCTTTAAGTGCGTGTAAATCTTAATATAAAGGAGAAACAATGAAAGTTTTAAAGTATTTAAAGGGATTTGCACTTTGTGTGCTTCTAAGTGGCGTTATGAGCGCGAATGTAAGCACAACAAGTGTGAAATATAAGCAAATCATTGATAATAAGCAAGGCAAAAGTTTGGCATTTGAGAATTTCATAGAGAATCTGCTTGATTATGACATTATCATCATTGGCGAGTATCATAACTTAGATTCCCACAAACTCGCTGAATTTGACATTATCCACGCGTTAAAAGCGCATAAAAAGCTCTCCATAGTCTATGAAATGCTCCCAAGCTCTAAGCAAAAGCAAATAAATGGTGCGATTGCGAAAAAAGATTCTATTGCAAAAAATGAGTTGGCTCAAGCGTTGTTTTGGATTGATGATTGGGAATATGCTGGCAGTGGATACGAAAGATTGCTCGAAGCGTTGTTTTATGCGGGAGATTCTCTTATCGGTGGGAATCTAACTTATGAAGAAAAATCACTTATCGCTGAGAAAATGCCAACACTCAAAGGCAAAAACTCTACCAATCCAGCCGTGCAAAATACGCTAAAGCAAATTATTGGTGGCTTTCACGCTAAAAAATGGGATAGCATTTTTGTCAATATCCAGCAACATATCGATAGAAATCTCGCCCAAAAAATGCTCGAAAATCCAAATCCCGTAGCGATTGTGGGGGCTTATCACGCATCTAAATCTATCGGTGTGCCACTGCATATCAAAGACTTAGATTCTACTAAAAAGGTGGCGGTGGTTATCCTTGATGGTGGGGATAATTTTGGTCTAAGTGATGCGGACTTTAGCATTTATTTTTAAGCGAGGTGGTGTATGAAAATTCTTAATTTTATAAGCGTAATTTGTGTAGCATTTGCTCACATTACGCTTGCTGATGAGTTAGAGCAATCATCTCATAATGCCCCCCCCCCCCCGATACACAAGATAAAAATCAAATAGAGAAAAAAGATTTGCAAAAAGTGAAATTAGATAAAGTAACCGCTACGGCGGAGAGAGAATTTGAAGCCTATCAAAGTGGCAATCAAATTGGACGAGAAATGCTAGATTCAAATCCAAGTGGGAATGGCGACATTGGCTCAATCCTTAGAATCCTACCCAATGTGCAGTTTGATAATGCACAAAATCGCTCTACCACACCGGGCGAAATCGACCCTGCGAAAATCAGCATTAGCGGTGGATTGCATTATCAAAATAATTTCCAACTTGATGGCGTGGGAATGAATAATAACCTTGACCCCGCAGGCACAGGAAGCTGGATAGGCAATGCACCGGGCAGAAGTCAAGGACTAGCGGTAGATACGAGCCTTTTAGAATCTGTAACCGTGCTAGATTCTAATGTGGGTGCAAGTTATGGAGGCTTCACAGGTGGCGTAGTGGAGGCAAACACACGCCATCCTACTAAAAAATACGGCGCAAATGTGAGCTATCAATTCACGCAAGGTAACGCCGACCCCAAAGCCTTTAGCCTCACACATTATCATCTCTATGGCGATGCGGATATGTCGGCATTTCTTAGCTCATATAGCGATACCAATCAGCCAAACTTCACAAAGCACCTAATCCGCGCAAGTGCAGAATCTAAAGTCAATGATAAATTTGGACTAATCACTTCTTTTAGCTCCACGCTCAGCTTTATCCCGATTCGCAGAAGCGATGATAGCTATGCAAGCTCTAGTGGCAACTCTCAAGCCACGCCCATTGACCCAAAAGATTCTAGCAGTGCCAAGCAGGAGCAAAAACGACAAATTTATAATTATTTTATCAAGGCTTATTATGACCCAAGCGAAAATGTCCGCCTAGAGCTCAGCTACACTTACGCGCCACAATATGATTATCGATTTATTGTAGGCACGGTGAATGATTTTTATAGTTTTGATTCTGGAGGGCATAATGTAGCGTTAAAAACTTCGTGGGAAAATGCGCTAGGCTCGCTAACAAACACCACAAGCTATCAATTTTTAGAAAATTCTGTGGATACCAACTTTGGCGCGACTAAGTATTGGCAGGCAAGTAGCTCTAGGGCGTGGAGTAATTGGGCGACTTGGGTTAGAAGCGGTGGCTACGCACCTAGTGAATCTACCCAACACACGCTTAGTAACAAAATCATACAAGATTTTCACCCATTTGAAGTAGGCATTAGCACGCACGCTTTGCAAGCTGGCTTAGAGCTAGGCTACCAATATGCAGATTTTTATTTTTCTAAGCCCTATGATTCTGCGGTAAAAACAAGCACTTATATGACTGCGGCACAAAAAGCAGCTTGTCTAGCAAAAGACCCAAGCGGGCAATGGTGCGATACAGCGGAGGCTTATGATACGCGCGGATTTGAGAGCTATGACTATACAAAAGATTCTAGTAACTTTGAAATACGCGATTTTAATGGCAAAAAAATGCTTGTGTGGAAAAATGGGCAATATTTTAATAACATCACTCGCTTTAGGGATAATGAGCCTATCAAGCTTCATAATGGAATACTTGGATTTTGGCTACAAGATAGCATAAATATCCCATTACCAAAGGCTGGTGCGCTAAATACACGCATAGGTACGCGATTTGATTATGATACATATATGGGGCAATTTACGATTGCGCCACGATTAAGCCTCAATTATGAAGCCCCGTGGAATGAGTGGCATAGAGGGGAGGATTATCCCACACAAATCACTGCGGGTGCAAATCGCTATTATGGGCAAAATCTCTATGCTTATTATTTAGCCGATGGGAGAAATGCCCTAAGAGTAAATCTTTATCGCGATAGCCCTGATAAAAGCTGGGAAGAGATAGAATCTCAAGGGCGAATATGCACGCCATATAGCAGGCGAGAGAGAAAGACATTTACCGACCCATTAACAGGCGAAAATACAACAAAATGGATTTATTATCACATAGAAAATGGCGTAGAAGTGGAGGGCGAAGATACCAACTGCATAAGCCCTACTGCAAATTCTACGAAATTTCAAAGATTGCGTGTGCCATTTGTCGATGAGCTAATGGTAGGAGTCGCACAAGGCATAAAATCTTGGAGTATTAGCGCGAAATATATCTACCGCACAGGTAAAGATGACATTCGCTATGTGCGGAGCGATTATGTGGGATTAGCCCCTGATAGCAACTATGCAAACACTTATTACACTTATAGCAATGAGGGCAAATCGTGGAGTCATATCATCACACTACTTATTGAAAATCGTGCGCCTATAAAGGCTTTTGGAATACAACATTTCTTTATGTTTGCGTATGATTGGACTGATGTGAAGCGCAATTTTAACGACTATGCAAGTAGCGCGACACAGGGGCAAATCGATGATGAACTAATCGTATGGAGAGGTGAGCTAATCCATTGGAGTCAGCGACCTGCTACCAACTTTTTACGCCCATATACTTTGAGGCTAAACACTACACATAGTTTCAACATTGGCAAATGTAAGTGGCTCTTAAATAACTTTTTGCGCTACCGCGCTAGCTATGATGCAATGGCACTTATATCCCAAGCAGGCGGGACACCATCTGCCACAGGCGCAGCCAAAGACCAATACAAACCCGAATATAAAGACTATGCACAATATGGCGCACAAACGCTATCTGGGGCTTTCACTTGGGATTTGCGTTTGGGCTTTGAAGTGAGAGCGTATAAAGCAAACACACTATATATGAATGTGGATATTTATAATGTGCTAGATTCTAAAAACCCAACTATCGCAACGGCAAACTATACAGGTGGCTCATATCGCCCTACAATCGCTTATGAAGTCGGCAGGCAATTTTGGGTGCAAGTGGGATATAAATTCTAACCCCTAATACAAAATCGTATAAGTCTTTCGTGGTCCGTGCACACCAAAGACGGTTTGTAGCTCTATATCTGCGGTGCGCGATGGTCCCGCCACAAAGATAATATTGCTAGGCAAAATCTCTGTGCCACTTCGTTTGCGCTCATATCCTTTGACAAACTCCACGCCACTAAGCATATTTGGCACGATAGATTCTTTTGGTAGTAAGTAAATGCAAATGTTGGTAATAAGCGAGCTTAGGCGCGGGGCAAACGCATTTGAGCTAAGTGCTATGACACCCAAATCCGCTATGCCACAGCGCGCCTGCACCACGCTCACGCTAATGCCAAAAAGCCTATCGCGCATACAATCCACACTTTGGTTATAAGGCAAAAGCGCGTAAGATTCTAACCCTGCGCTTTTTAGCGCACCACTTAGCGCGTCTAGCTCGCAGTCCAAATCGCAGTTGCATAAAATCTCTTTGAGATTCTGTGTGCCTAGATTTTGCCCGACATCCAACGCACCATTGAGAGCACTTGTGTTTATTTCGCCGTCATTTTCTGCGATGATTTTTGCGATTGTTGTGGGTAAGTCGGCTTTGCTAGATTCTATGATGAGTGATTTGTTGTTAGTATGATTTTCTCTAAAATCACTTAACAGAGCCTCTTTTGTGCTCCCGCTTAAATGGATTGGCTGTGGGAATTTTGGCTCGCCTTGCGCAATATGGGGGATATGCGTATTGTTCGCAATCGCCTCGCTCACCCGTGCTAAAATCTCATCTTTGGCACTCAAAGCCACGCCGTTTGGATTTTGCGGATTCTGCGGATTTTGCCCATTCAAACTTGCATTACTCATAAATCACTCCTTGCATTCTTTGCACTTTGGCGTGAAGCCCGCTACTTACATTTGGAAACGCCCGATATTTTACCCATTTATTAAGCAATGGCACAAAGATTGCAAAAGGCTTACCAAGCGGGGCTATCCTCGTTAATCCCATCACAAATCGCCATTTAGCGGGGCTAGTAGCGAGGTTTGCAAAGCCTCTCATCACGCTTTGTTCGGTTGGATTTTGCGTGTGTAGCACGCTTTTTGCGCTACTGGCACGCACATTAGAATCGTCTTTGCCAAATGTGCCATACTCCCCATTTGCCTTGACTACCTTGCGCCCCTGTCCCACGCGCTCACTTCGCAAGTCTCGTATAAGCTCCGCCAATGGAATCTCCACAGGGCATACCTCGCTACATCGCCCACACAGCGAGCACAAATCAAGCATCGGCGAGCAAGAATTTAGCCCGAAAATCTGCGGGCTAATCACCTCGCCAATGGGTCCGGGATAAGTGCTTAGATAGGCGTGCCCGCCGATTTTATCATACACAGGGCAGTGGTTTAGACAGCTCCCACAGCGGATACAGCTCATCGAACGATAGTAGTGGCTATCTTTTAGCATATTTGAGCGGTTGTTATCAAGCAAAATGATATGCACTTCTTTTGGTCCATCTTTCTCCCCCTCTTTGCGTGGAGAGGTGATGATATTGTTGTAGCAGGTGATGACGCTCCCCACCGCACTAGGTGCGAGCATAGAATCTAGTATCGCCGCATCTTCAAAGCTCTCTACCACCTTTTCGATTCCACATATTGCGATATGCACATCGGGTGCGGTGGTGCTCATTCGTCCGTTGCCCTCATTTTCGATAAGCCAAATTGCGCCCTCATTTGCGATAGCGAAATTTACCCCGCTCATTCCCATAGTAAAGGTCTGAAATTCTTTTCGCATAAAGTTTCGTGCTATGGCATTTAGCTTTGGAATTTCATTTTCTAGTGGTGCGCCTAATTTTTCGTGGAAAATCTGCCCCACTTCATAGCGGTTTTTATGAATGGCAGGGACGACAATATGCACGGGTGATTCGCCGATTAGCTGGATAATCACTTCGCCCAAATCCGTCTCAAACGCCTCTATGCCTTTAGATTCTAAAAAATGATTAAGCCCGATTTCCTCGCTTGCCATTGATTTGCCCTTGAGGATTTTTACCGCGCCTTTTTGCTGCATAATGCCATAAATAATCTCATTTGCCTCTTTTGCGTCCCGCGCCCAATGCACCTTCATACCATTTTTGGTAGCATTTGCCTCAAACTTTAAGAGGTTTTTATCTAGGTTTTTTAGATTTTTTTGTTTGAGCTCTTTGCCATTTTTTCGCAAGCCATCCCAATCGACAAACCTCGTGGTTACGAGTTTCTTACGATTGCCCCTTAGCGTATCCATAGCACGAAGTAAATTTTCTTGTAGTTGCTTGTTGCTTAGCCCTTTTGCTACTGCGCTGTGGTATTTTGCTTTTAGTTGTGTCGTGCTTAGATTTTGGTTTGTGCTACTCATTTTACTCCCTTTTTGTTGTTTGTGCCGTTTAGATTTTGCGTTTTGCTCGCCAAATTGCATTTAAATTTTCAAATCTAGATTTGATTTCACGCTTTTTGCACGATTTTGCACTTATGCTATGCCAATTCTCTGTGCCAAAAAATCATACAAATGCACAGGCTTCACGCTTACATCCTGCTTTGCCATAGCCCCCGCAATATTGAGCAGGCAACCCGCATCACCTGAAATCATATACTCCACGCCCCGCGATTGTATGTCTTGCACCTTGCGTGTTACCATTGCGTTGCTTACTTCTGGCTCTTTTACGCTAAATGTTCCGCCAAACCCGCAACACTCCTCCTCGCGCTCTAGCTCGATAAGATTGACATTTTTTAGCCCTTTTAGTAGGGTTTTAGCAGATTCTATACACTTTGCGGTGCGGAGCGCGTGGCAGTTGCTATGCCAAGTGATGTTTGTGCGCTCGCCCTTATCCTCGTAATTTACGCCCCTTGCTAGCAAGTATTCGCTTAGCTCATAGATTCTCGCGCAAAAGGACTTCGCTCGCGCATAATGCTCGCTCCCCTCAAACAGCTCCAAATAATCCACCCTCATCATTCCCGCGCACGAACCACTAGGCACGATAATGGGAATCTCCTCGCTAAAAAGCTCCATATTGTGCAAGGCGACTTCGCGCGTCTCATCATAATAGCCCGAGTTAAAGCTAGGCTGCCCACAGCAAGTCTGGTCTTTTTTAAACACTACTTGCGCGCCTGCGTTTTGGAGCAATTTTATAGCATTGACACAAGTGTCGCTATATGCCGCTGTGCCGATACAAGTCGCAAAAAAATACACACGATTACTCATTTTTCTTCCTTTTATTTGTATCTCTCAATCCTTATAGTCATTTGTTGTGGCTGATTATAAGGTTACAAGCCAAAATATAAGTGAGATTCTTATATTTAGCAAACTCTATAGCCTTTTGACAGGCACGACATCAGGGATAATGCCTGTGAGTGCAAAGGCGATGATTGCCGTCCAAACGCCTATAATCAAAATAAAGCCTATGGAGTATTTGAGCGTAAATCTAAACAGCTCGCTTTCTCGTCC
>CAKVEH010000035.1 GCA_934728205.1 uncultured Helicobacteraceae bacterium | reverse complement strand
CCTTTGGACAATCTAGATTCTGTCGCGCGAGCTGTTAGAATCTTTAGCGAACTTGATGGGCTTAGCATTTCGCCAAAACGGCAGACGATTTCCACAAGCGGCATTGCACCAAAAATTAAAAAACTAGGACAACTTAATCTTGGCGTGCAACTTGCGATTTCTCTGCACGCTGTCGATGATACATTGCGTAGTCGGCTAATGCCAATCAACAAAGCATACAACATTGCTCAAGTGCTCGAGGAAGTGCGTGCTTTCCCCATAGATTTGCGCAAAAGGGTAATGTTTGAATACTTGATGATTAAAGATGTGAATGATAGCCCTACTGAAGCAAAGAAGCTTCTCGCTCTGCTTGACAAAATCCCTGCCAAAGTTAATGTAATTTTGTTTAATCCACATACAGGAAGTGAATTTGTGCGTCCAAGCAGGCAAAAAGCACAGGAATTTGCCGACTTTTTGACACAAAGGGGCTTGCTCTGCACCATTAGAGAATCAAAAGGACTTGATATAGACGCAGCGTGTGGTCAGCTACGAGAAAAAATGGTAGCAAAATCCACACAAAACAATGCAACGGAATCGAACGATATACAAATGCCATTGGCATTAAATGCAAAACAAACAAAAGATTCTCACAACAATAATGTTTCATATGAAACATTATTATCATAAACAAAGGAGTAAAAATGGGCATATTGGATTGGGCGTTAATCGTTTTTTTGATTATAGTTTTTATCGGTGGAAGTGTGTGGTTTTTACGCATTGCATATAACGATGAAAGCAAAGATAACAAAAATAATGAGGAAGACAAATGATTTTGGTGCATATTTGTTGTTCGGTAGATAGTCATTTTTTTTTGCAAAAACTGCGCGGGATATTTTTAGATTCTAAGCTCATCGGGTATTTTTATAACCCAAACATTCACCCAAAGGCAGAATATGATTTGCGCTTGAGTGATGTGAAGCGAAGTTGTGCGATGCTTGATATTGAGCTCTTTGAGGGAGAATACGAAACGCCACATTGGTTTAATGGTGTCAAGGGCTTGGAGAATGAGCCAGAAAAAGGCGAACGATGTGTAAAATGTTTTGACATTCGTCTTATACAAAGCGCGATTTTTGCAAAAGCGCGGGGGATTACGCGATTTACTTCTACACTCTTATCAAGCCCTATGAAAGAGCAAGAGATTCTCTACAAACAAGGAGATGCAATCGCCAAAGAGCATAATTTGGAATTTATAAAACTTAATGTCCGCGCAAATGGTGGCACTCAAGAGCAAGCTGCCCTTGCAAAAAAAGACAACCTGTATCGACAAAATTATTGTGGCTGTGAGTTTGCGCTCAATAAACAACGCGAAAAATCTAACAAAATCGCTTTGGAGCTCATTGAAAATATTGGCAGACAATTTCTCCCAGCAAGCAATGAAGACAGAATCCGCACTTTTGCTCGGCGTGATGAGCTTGAGCAAACACACACGCCATATATTTTATCAAAACGCGCCATTCTTGCGTGGCGAGTGCTCCGTGCAAACGCACGATGTGGCGATGAGCTTATTGATATATATGTGCTATGCAATTCTCAAAGCAAAAACGCCATAAAAACTTCAGGCATTGTATGGACAAAGACGCTTGTCCCATCTCCGCATTTTCTCGCACCATTTTTGGTGCAAAATGACATTGGGATAGAAAAAATGCAACAATCGCTCCCACAAACCACCCCAACAATGCAAGGCGTATTTGTAGGATTAGCAAGCAAAGATGATAGTATGTTTCTTAGCGTAAAGGACATCAACGCATTGTGCAAGACTTCATACGCTAGCGTGCGTGAAATGCTACAAAATCCATTACCCTATGAAGTAGAATCTGCGCTTAGGATTTGTTTGTGTGGATTTGGAAGTATCAACCCCATTGTTGTGCTTGATACGAGGCGCACCATAAGTTTGCGCCTCAGCATTCGCTCTGTATTTCAAGAAGAAAGTGTGTTTAGAATCACCCAAGAGACAAAAACGCAGTAATGCCTACTCAAACTCCACGATAATCATACCTGCAAACAATTCACCTTTATAAAACTCTACTCTATACATTTTTTCTGCACTATCCACAGAAAATCGCTTTTGTATTTTGCTTTTTTGCACGAGTGTATCAAACTCTTGTGGTTTGTTAGAAGTATCACCCGGCTTTACAAAACCAATCACATTGGCTCTATATCCCTCTTTTGATTTAATATAAAAACTCTCTTTTGTGCGCACAATAGAGCCAATAGCAACTTCGCGCTCTTCGTTATCAAGTAACATTTTCACCGAAGAAAGCGAATCATCAAAATCCAAATACAATGGCTTTAAGCGTCCCATTGTGCGATTGCCATATTTTATGTCAATAAGTGTGCTATTGCTTGTATGGGCTAATCCTAAAATATAGCTTTTAGAATCTAGTTTTATGCCTTGCAAGTCCCTTTTTGCACTAAGTGGCATTGGGAAATAATTAAGCGGGCTTTTTAACCCAAAAATAGGAATTTGGATGCTTGATTGAATGTGCAGCGTGATAGAAGTATCGTTGATGAGTTTTGCTACTGCTTGTGGATTGAGCTCAAAATGTCGCTCAAACTCGATTCCTAATGCGTGCAAAAAACCTTCGATTCCAAGCAAGTGGTAATAAGTTTTTTCCCTTAGAGGTAAGGTCTTTGAGGCTTCGTGGGCAAATGCTGGCTTGTTGTTAGTAATAGCAAAATAAGTGAGGGACTTTTGCATTTCTGTATCTTTGAGCGCGGTATGAGTATTGCGGATACGATATTGGTGGAATGGCTTTAGCAAACCCTTGTTAGTATGCTTGACAACCTTGTCGATAATATCGTGCAGATTCCCAAAATGCTCCACATTGATAGAGTTTTGGTCAATAATAGAACAATTCCCCCATCGCCTTGGTCCAAACATTTCATTCACATATTCTTCACGATAAAACCCGCTTCCATCGTGCATATGAAATATCGCACTCACCTCTGGCTTTAAAATTTCTGCCTTAATCTTTTGTATGACACCATATTCTGGATCCTTTGAACTAAGTGTGGCAAATTTACGATTTAAATCCCCAAACACACCACGATTATTAAAAAACATTGAATGTGGGCTAAGAGATGGGACTACACGCACGCTGCCCTTTTTGATAGTGTAATATTGGAGCAAAATATTTGTGGCATTATACGCTCCGGGCTCATCACCTTGAATCCCAGACATTATAAGCGCAAATGCTCCATTAGGATTTCGTGTGGGCATATCATAAACCTTAAAATCAATGGGACTAACCTTGCTGTCTGCCTCCACACCAAAAACAACACAGACAAACAAGAATGCCAACAAAAATGCCCTTACACCAAAATTCATAATGCCCCTAAATCTTCAAATTTAATAAAAAATAAAAGACAAGGATTATAACACAAAAACACAACAATCTTTGCTAAACACCACACATTTATCAAACCAAAACCGCTTAGTTTTTGGCATTTTAGGAATAAAATATGCTTTGAGTCAAACAAGTTTATCTTTAGGAGTTAGCCCAAATGGAACATCTCAACACACAAACAATACAAGGATTTGCCCATAGCAACCAAAAGAGCACCACGCAAAATGCCATTAAGCAATTTAACCAAGACAGCAAAGGTCTTAACGAATTTATCGGGGTGTTGCAACTTGGAAATGTCGCCCTTAGCAAGATTGAACGCGAGCTTGCTAGGCTAGATTCTTTGCAAACTAAAGAATCTGACCCAGCCTATATCCACGCAAAAAGCACTGTGTTTATCCAAGTGCAAAATATTATCAATGCAAGCGCATTTTTGGGTATGCCGATTTTTGAAACCAACTTTAGTTCCAAAATCAATGGAGAGTTGCACGAAATATGCTTTGAAAACCCACTCAAAGCAAAAGACATCGCTTCTATGAATGCGTATATAAAAGACAAAAAACAAGAATCTAATGAGTTGCTTTCATTGCTCTCTAACGCTCTGCTTAGTGGTGGCGATGATGCGCGGTTTGAGCAAGTTAGCAGTGCGGATTTATCGCGCCTTTTTAAATCATAATGCTTCGATTTGCGCCATCGCCCACAGGCGATATGCACATTGGCAACTTGCGTGCTGCCATTTTTAATTACATTATCGCCAAACAAAGCAAAGAACCATTTTTAATCCGCATAGAAGACACCGACACAGCAAGAAACATAGATGGCAAAGACAAAGATCTTTTAGCTCTACTCAATCTCTTTGGTTTGCTGTGGGACAAACTCGTTTATCAAAGCGACAACTTCCCACATCATTTGAAAATCGCGGAATATCTTATCGCTAAAGATTTGGCATTTTATTGTTATTGCACTCCAGAGTTTTTAGACAAAAAGCGCAAAGAGTTTATCGCGCAAAAAAGGGCATTTCGCTATGATGAAGCGTGGGCAAATGAACAAAAAGATTCCAATCCAAACCCTGTGATACGACTAAGAGGTGCAAAAAATGATATTATTTTTAAAGATTGCATTAAGGGGGAATTGCATTTTAGTGCCCAAGAGATTGATAGCTTTGTGATTATCAAGCAAGATAAGATTCCTACTTATAATTTTGCGTGTGCGGTTGATGATATGCTCTATGATATTAGCTTTATCATTCGTGGGGAAGACCACACCAGCAACACGCCAAAACAGATTCTTATCCACAAAAACTTAGATTATCCCAAAGACATCAAATACGCGCATTTGCCTATTATTTTGGGTGAGGGCGGGAGTAAAATGAGCAAGCGCGATAGTGCTTCTAGTGTGAGCTGGCTTTTGGAGCAGGGCTTTTTACCAAAGGCGATTATCAACTATCTTGTGGCAATGGGAAACAACACACCAAAGGAAATTTTTACCCTCGATGAAGCGATAGAATGGTTTGATATAAATAAAATTGCTAAATCGCCTGTGAAGTTTGATTTAGCGCGTTTGCGCTTTATCAATAGAGAACATTTAAAGTTGCTTAACGAGCAAGAATTTGCCCTACTTTTAGAATCTAAAGACCCAAGTATCGGGGGATTAGCAAAACTTCATCTCCAAGAAGCAAGCACGCTTAATGAAGTGCGTGAAAAAATTGACTTAATCTTTAACGCAAAAGATATTTACGCCACTTATGAGGAGCAGGATTTTAGCGCGCAAGCACAGATTCTTTATGAATGCTTTTGCGTGCTTATGGATTCTCATCACAGCGCATTAAATGACTACGAAGGGCTAAAAAAAGAGTTGATGTCGCGCAGCAAGCTTAGTGGCAAAATGTTTTTCAAACCACTTAGAATCTTGCTAACAGGCAGGGCACAGGGTTTGGAGCTAAATGAAATTTATCCATTTTTACGACTTTTCTTACGCGATATTATACGCATAAAGTCCAAAAACTAGCCTCATAAATGCGGGGCAAAAAAGCCATTAAGTATGGAATCTACGCGCTGTATGACATCAGTTGCGCTCTCATAAATGACCTCATCAAATACGCGCTCATCGATACTTTGAGATTGCTCAAGATTGTTTAGAATCTTCTTGCCAATGCGAGGGTTTAGCGCGAGCAGGCTGCTAATATCTATCACGCTCCCGCTTGTGCCAACCACCAGCACACAATCACACTCTCTTAAAGAAGCAAAAACCTCATACATTATCGCATACAACGGAGCTTGCTCGTAGAAAAATACAATTTTGGGCTTTATTTTCTCATAGCCACACTGCACGCAAGGCTCGGAATCATACGCTTCATAACCAATGCTAATAACATTCTCACAGCGCGGACAAACAAGCTTTGTAAGCTCTCCGTGCAAATGCACCACATCTTTTGCCCCTGCACGCTCTAGCAAATCATCGACATTTTGTGTAAGATATATCACTTCTACGCGCTCACTGCGCTCTTTATTTGATTTTTGTGTGTTGAGTGTTTGTGGCAAGGTGGCGAGATATTGGTGCATTCTATTTGGAGCGACCTTTTTGAGCTCAGCTCGGCGTAAATTATAAAAATTATGCACAAGCGCGAAGTTTTTCTCCCAATTTTGGAAATTGCACACTTCCATCGGGTTATAATTCGCCCACAATCCATTGCTATCTCGAAATGTCGCTACGCCTGATGGCGCACTTAGCCCAGCCCCGCTAAAAACTACTAATTTTGGCATACAGATTCTATGTAAGCATTAAAGCACTTGGTTGAGAAGTGTTTGGATTTTTTGTTTTGAATCTGGCTCAATAAGTCGTTCTATTTCTTGCCCGTTTTTATACCCGATAAGTGTCGGTATTCTACGCACACCTA
Organism: uncultured Helicobacteraceae bacterium; assembly: GCA_934728205.1. Classification (GTDB taxonomy): domain Bacteria; phylum Campylobacterota; class Campylobacteria; order Campylobacterales; family Helicobacteraceae; genus Helicobacter_F. The sequence goes on along the minus strand of CAKVEH010000035.1, from coordinate 3,935 downwards.
GCGCATCTTTTAGGCTTGATTCCCTATCGATAGAGATATGATAAATTTGTGTCTTGTCTTTGTATTCTTTGCTTAATTCTTCTAAAATTGGCTCGATTTTGCGACAATCTGGACACCAAGAAGCCCCAAGCACCACCAAGCAAGAATCTTTTTGAATAACCATTTCATATTGCGTTGCATTTATTTGTTCAACCATATTGTAATCCTTTGTGATAAATTATAATCGCGTGGCTAGTTTATAGTGTTTGTTTAAATGTTTAGTAAAGGTGAGATAAAATTTGACTTTGTGTCAAAAACATAAACAATCCCGTGCCTAGCGCAATAGCAATAAATTCTATACGAATACATAAATACATTATCACCACCGCAAGGCTTGCAAGTATTTCATTAAGTGGCAAAGTCGATAAAGAAATATCCTTGTAGCAATATACCAGCAAGATTCCCATACTCGCACTAGGTGCAACCTTGCCAAGATAAGTAATAAAATGCGGAATCTTCTTGGCAAAAAGCACAAATGGCAATGCGCGTGTCGCAAATGTCCCAAGCGTCAATGCCAAAACAAATATGGCAAAATCAAAGCCACTAATCATTGCAAATATCCTTTTTGGTGCTTGCATAAGAATCTGTGCTTTTAGGTGTAAAAATGGGCTTGCTTAACGCAAAAAACACCACACAAAGGGCCATCGCATACAACAAAAAATCTGCCCCAAAAATAGCCAAACTCACAATCCCAATCCCAGCACCAATAAGAGCTAATGTTGCGTTTTTCTTGCATTGTTCTAAAAAAATCACAATAAAAATGGCGTTCATCACAAATTCAATGCCCTGTGTGCTAAAGCCTTGCGCTTGAATGCTCTTAGCAAGCAATGCCCCCAAGCAACCACCGACCACCCAATAAAATTGATTAAGTGCGGAAATATAAAACATAAAAAGTGGTTGATTGTGTGGGTGTGTTTTTACATTTATAAGCGCGAAAGTTTCATCGGTGAGAGAAAAAATCATATAAAACTTTCGTGCCTTAGCATAATCTTGGAATCTATGAAGCATACTAATGCCATAAAAAATATGGCGCGCATTTATCACTAAAGCAAGCACCACCAAAGCAATAAAATCAAGTCCTTGTGCGAGCAAAGAAACTGCGACAAACTGCATAAGACCGGCATAAATACACACGCCCATAATAAATGCGTGTAAAACGCTGTATCCAGCATTTCCAAGCAACACACCAAACGCCCCACCAAGCAATAAATACCCAATCATAATAGGCAAACTCGCATAAAAAGAATCTCTAAAAACCAATTTTTTAGGGTATGGCGTTGTATCAGTCATTGTGTTGCTTTGGTGGGAGATAAATTACATTTTTGTTTTTGCGTGAATGCCAAGCAAAGAAAGCCCAAGACTTAAAGATTGCGAAACTGCAAGCAAAATTTTTAAAATTGGGGTTTGGTGGGGGTTATCTAGGATTCTGTGTGCGTTATAAAAGCTATGCAAAAGGCTTGCGAGCTCGCGTAAATATTCGCAAATTTTTTGCATTTCTCTTTGTGCGAAGCTTGATTGTATAACTTGATGAATGCTTAATGCGTAAAAAAGTAGATTTTGGGCGTCTTTAGCAATAGTGCAGTCCTTTTGTCCTAAAAATTCTATAATGCTTGATTGTGCGATTTGTGCTTGTGTGAGATTTGACTTTCCTAGTAGCGTGTGGATTCTCGCATTTGCATAGTTGATATAAAAAACGGGATTGTTGGAATCTTGCTGACTTAGCGTGTGAATGTCAAATTCTAAATGCGTATCGGGCTTTTTAGTAAGAAAAATAAAGCGCAAACAATCCGCACCAATCTCACCCACTACATCACGCACGAGAATATAAGTGCCAGCGCGTTTGCTCATTTTATAAGGTGCGCCATTTTTTAGCAAACTCACCATTTGGGAAAGCAAAATCTCTAGTTTTTTACTCTCATAGCCTAAAAACTCTAAACTTGCCTTTACGCGAGCGATGTAGCCGTGATGGTCTGCACCCCAAATGTTAATATAACTATTAAACTTTCGCAAAAATTTATCACGATGATAAACAATATCCCCAGCCAAATAAGTTGGATCGCCATCTTCACGCACAATAACTCTATCTCTTTCATCACCCTTTTGGCTAGATTTAAGCCATATTTTGCCCTCATTTTCATACACGGCGTCATTATTTTGCAAGATTTGCAGTGTTTCTTGCCATTGGCTAAAAATAGCCCTCTCGCTCACAAAATTATCAAAGCTAATGCCCAAATCAGCTAAATTTTGTTGAATTTCTACAAGCATTAAATCTTTGGCAAACGCACTTAAGGTGGCTATTGCTTGAGTGTCGTGAGAATCTGTGAAAATCTGTGCTCCAAAAGCACCCAACGCCTCTTTGGCGATATTTTGTATATACTCGCCTCTATAACAATCCTCCTCCCATTCCTGTGGATAATCATTATTTTGTGCCATAAACACCGAGCGACCGAGTTTGGTAATCTGTGCACCCGCATCGTTGATATAGTATTCTGTAACAATATCATACCCCAAAAATTCTCCCACGCGCTTTAAGCTATCGCCAAAGACAGCACCCCTTGTGTGTCCTATATGGAGCGGTCCCGTTGGGTTGGCACTCACATATTCAAGCAAAATGCGCTGGTTGTTTTGAGGTTGTGCAATGAAATACTTTCCATCTAGTGCGCTAGCACATAGGGAATCTAAAAAGCTCGCGCTCAAAGTAAGGTTAATATAACCATTAAGCTGTGAAGCTTCACTAAAATATTCGTGTTTGTTGAGCTTTTGACAAATTTCATTGGCAATGACATTTGGCGGCTGTTTAAGGATTTTTGTAAGCACAAATGCCACAGGCGTAGCAAAATGCCCTAAATCCTTGTTTTTAGGACGCTCTATGGGAATATCAATGGGTGGAATATTAAGCGGAGAGAGAATCTCAGTGTTTATGAGATTCTCTAAAAGCGATTTTACCTGTTTGTGCATTTGCAAAAATTGTTTTGTTAAGATTGTGTGCTTGATTTTTGCTCATTGGCATTGGTTCGTGTGATATCTTTGTTGGCATCTTTTGGTAGATTCTCTGGCTTTTTGTCTTCATCGTCATCTTCATTTATGGCTTTTTTAAAGTTCTTTACCCCGCTACCTAAGCCTTTCATTAACTCTGGGATTTTTTTCCCGCCAAAAAGCAACAACACAATCACCAAAATAACAATTATTTGCCACGGACTTGGTCCCATATTTCACTCTCCTTACATTAAATAAGCCGTATTATAGCAAAAAGGCTTAAATATAATGCCAATTTTTTGCTAGGCTAGAATTTTTATCGCTATTTGCATAAAACAAACTTTTGGCAATACAAACAATAGCCTCCCTCGCTTCATTTATGTCATCATTTATAATGACAAAGTCAAATTCACCTAAATATTGCATTTCGCTTTGGGCTTGGGCGAGCCTTAGCTTTATGGTTGCTTCATCATCGGTGTTACGCATTTGCAGGCGAGATTTTAGAATCTCCGCGTTTTTGGTGGTGATAAACACGCTTTTTACTGCGTTGCCAAAATGTTTTTTAATACTTGTGTGTCCCTGCACATCGACATCAAAAACCACGAGCTTGCCTTGCTCTAATGCTTGTGTGATTGGCAATAACGAAGTGCCATAATAATTATTATGCACTTGTGCGTATTCTAAAAACTTGCCCTCTTTAATGTGGGTAAGAAACTCCTCCTCACTCACAAAATGATAATGCACGCCATCTTGCTCACTCCCGCGCTTGGCACGCGTGGTGGTAGAGATAGAAAAATACGCATTAGGGATTTTTGCTAGAATCTCTGCACTTAGTGTGCTTTTTCCACAGCCACTAGGACCTGATAGGATAAGCAATGCACTCATTTTTTGGCGTCCTTAAAACTTATGTTAATAGAAAC
>CAKVEH010000034.1 GCA_934728205.1 uncultured Helicobacteraceae bacterium | reverse complement strand
AGTTAGAATCATTTGTGCCCAAACTTAAAAATGCACAATACGAGATTAAAGAACATTTAATGCTTGAATGCGAGATTAGGCGTGATGGAAAACGCACAAAAAGTTTTTACGCGCTTAATGAATTTTTTATCTCTAAGCAAAGTATTTCGGGCATTATTGATATTGAGGCAAAGATTGAAGGTGAGCCGTTTAATACTTATTTTTGCGATGCGCTTATCATCGCTACGCCCACAGGCTCTACGGCGTATAATATTTCAGTGGGAGGTTGTGTCGTGTATCCATATTGCAAAAATATCCTTTTAACGCCAATCGCAGCGCACTCTCTCACTCAACGCCCGCTTATTATCGATAGTCAAATGTGCTTAGAATTTAGCGTTAAAAGTCCCGCCACCTTACTATGCGATGGACAGCAAAGCCACACACTTTTACCACAAGATACAATCTTTATCCACTCTTCAAAGCATAGCGCGTTGCTTATCTATCCTAAAGAACACAATTACTTTCAAATTTTGCGTGAAAAATTCAAATGGGGTGAGCTATGATTACACGCATTTTGATTAACAACTCGCCCGCTTTCTCACTTTTAGAATTGCATTTAAAAAATGGTTTTAATGTCTTTAGTGGGGCAAGTGGAAGCGGAAAGTCCGTCTTTATGGAATCTTTGCTTGGCATTTTTGGCATTAAAGATAGCAATGCAGAGCTCATCGAGGCAAATATCGCTACAAGTAAGCTAGAAATCAACCTCGATGAATATGGAATCTTAGATGATGAAGAAATCGTGCTAAGCATTTTAAAAAAAGAAAAAACGCGCTATTTTCTCAATCATCAATCAAGCTCTAAAAAACGACTAAATGAAATTGTCTCTGGCTTTGGCAAGCATATCAGCGCACGCAGTGATGAGGATATGAACGCGAAAAATATTTTACGCATTTTTGATGATTTTATCATTAAGCAAACACCAAAGCACGCGCAGATTCTCAAAGAATACAAAGCAACATTTATAGAGCTAAAAGACACGCTAAACGCGCTAGAAACGCTCAAAAATCAAGAATCTCAAATCGCCTCACTCAAAGAAATCGCCACTTTTGAGATTAACCAAATAGATTCTATCGCGCCAAAAGAAGGCGAATACGAGGAGCTTTTAGAGCTTAAAAAAACGCTTAGTAAGCAAGAAAAAATCGCTGAGGGCATTAAAAATGTGCGGGCGTTTTTAGACCAAGCGGGGTGCGTGGATAACTTTTTAGCCCTAAGTGATGAGAGTTGTATCGCCTTTAGTGAGGGAGTGAGGGAGTTAGAGGCGATTATAGAATCAAAGCTCTCTCAACTCCAATCCTTAGAAGATACCAACCCCGAGCAAATCTTAGAGCGCATATCAAGCATTTCTACGCTCGTGCATAAATACGGCTCTGTGGCAAACGCGCTCAATCACGCCAAAGAACAAAAACAAAAACTTGAGCAATACGAAAATATGGACTTTACCAAAAATGACTTGGTAAAAAAATCTAAAGTCCTCCAAGATTCTCTTCATACACTTGATACACAACTACACACTACACGACAAAACGCACTTAAAGACTTCCAAAATGCCCTAAGCTCTCTCACTGATGAGCTCCACCTAAAGCCCCTCTCTATCACGCTTAATACAAGCACCAAAGGCGAGCGCGGAAGCGATGAGTGCGCTATCACGCTTGGTGGTAGCGGGATTAGCACGCTTAGTGCGGGGGAATATAATCGCTTGCGACTTGGGCTTATGTGTATTGACGCAAGTGTAGCCAAGCGTGCGGGAATCCTCGTGCTTGATGAAATCGATGCAAACTTAAGCGGGCAAGAAAGTGAGGGTGTGGCAAAGATTCTTAAAAAGCTCTCCACCTCTTATCAAATCTTTGCAATCTCTCATCAGCCCCATATGCCAACGCTAGCGGACAATCACTACCTTGTGTATAAAAACGGCGCAAAAAGCGAAGTAAAGCTACTAGATTCTGAGGGTCGAGCAAATGAAATCGCGCGAATGATTAGCGGGGCGCATATCACAAAAGAAGCCTTAGAGTTCGCCAAGCAAGCTCTAAGCAAAAATAAAGTCTAACGCTTAAACAATGGATACAAACTATGAATCTAGGCATTTTAAAGGGCGTAAGCGAGCTCTTTCGTACATTTGATAAAATATATTTTTGCAAGCGTATTGATGATAATGCACTGCTATTAAACCTGCAAGGCACACTTTTCCTCATTGATTTAGCACGCTCTAAAAGCGGGATTTATAGCCTAAAAGACACTCCAATAAGCGCGAAAAACTACCAAGCCCCATTTGATAATAAACTCAAAGCCCTTTGCACCAATGCCAAACTTTTAGATTCTACAATCGATGGGGACAATCGCATTTTAGAATTGCATTGCGCAAATCAAAACTCCTATAAACAAGAAACTTTCTCCCTCACGCTTGAATTTACAGGCAAATACACCAATGCCATTTTGCTTAATCAAAAGCGCGTTGTTTTAGAATCTCTGCGCCACATCACGCAATCTCTGCGCCAAGTGCAAGTTGGCAAGCCTCTAAATCCTTTACCCCAGCCTACAAATGCGCCTAAAAATAGTGAAAAGGTGGGCGTAACCGTGGAGTTTTTAGCCACGCTTTATGATTCTCATTTGCAAGACACGCTGATAAACGCCAAGCAAAGTGCGTGCAAATCCTTAGAATCTAAAAGGCAAAATCTCCTTTGCACGCTTGATTCTCTGCCAAACCAAGAGGATTTAGACACGCAAAGCGCGCTTTTTAGCTTCTATGCGAAAAGTATCTTAGCGCGTATTCACACTCTTGCGCCTCACAGCATTAACGCACCCTCTCTTAGCCTTGATGCGCCATTTAGCGATTTGCCACTTAATGAGATTCCCAATGCTATAAAAGAGAATCTCCACGCCCAAAAAAGCCTACAAATCCCTATATTAGAGGGGAGTAAGTCGCCATCTCACCTCGCCCAGCAATATTTCGCCCAAAGCAAAAAACTCAGCCAAAAATCACATAACCTCCATATCCAAATCCAAAACCTCAAAGATTCTCTTGCATTTTTGCAAGCCCAAAGTGCCCTTATATCAAATGCTTCAAACCTCCAAGACATTAAAATTTACACACAAAAAGAACAAAAAAACAAAAAAAATGCAAAAAAAGGAACGAATTTTGAAGTATTCTCTATACAGGGCTTTAAGGTTGGCATTGGCAAAAATGCTAAGCAAAACCAAGAATTGCTAAAGCTCGCGCACGCCGATGATATGTGGATGCACATTAGGGATATTCCTAGCTCACATTTGATTATCTTTTGTGGCAAGGCACGATTAAGCGAGGAGGTTATCCACAAGGCTGGAGAGATTCTCATTGGATTGTGTGCGCTACATTCAGGGAGCTTTAGTGTCGATTATACACAACGCAGATTTGTCAAAATTATGCAAGGAGCAAATGTGATTTACGCTAAACATAAAACCCTAGAACTGAGAAAATAAGGAGGTGTGTAATGGCAGTAAGTTTAGTTGGAAACATTACCTACATTAACCAAAACGCACAAGCGAGCTCTACACAGCTTGCAAACGCACAGGGTCGCCCTGACATTATCCAAGAATCAAACAAAAGCGAATTTGAGCGCAAACTCCAAGAAGTCGCGCAAGTGAGCGGGACTGAAGATTCCCAAGCTATCAATGAAAATGGGCGCAACAAGCAAGAGCAACAACCTCAAGAGCAGGCAAAAAAGCAATGGGAAATCGAGCAAAAAGAGGATAAAAAGCCCCAAGAATATTACTACGAGGGAATGCTTAATATCAAGGCGTAATGGCATATTGTGTTATAATAACCATAAAACAATAAAAGGACGATTATGTTTTCCCTCACAAAAGAGCACATATTAGCCTATCTTAGTAGCATTAAGGGAGAGTTGGCGCAAGATGGCATTACACAAATCGGGCTTTTTGGGAGTTATGCCAAAGACAAAGCTGACTTAGCCAGCGATATAGATATAGTGATTTGCTCTAGTAAGCAATTTAGTGAAAATTTCAGTGATTTTGCAGGCGCAATTTACATCGATGAGCTAGCGCAAAAAATACGCAAACAATTTAAAATCCAAGTGGATATTTGTGATACTTTCTCAATGAGCGAGGAGCGCAAAAAGCACCTTTTAAGCGAAGCCATCTATGTCTAGCAAAACTCCCTTTAGCGAGGAAAATATCAAACGCCTGCAAGACACCTCACAAAGAATCCAAAACATCTTTGATATTTGTGATGAATTTGGCAAAATATCGCTCGCTCTAAAAGAGAGCAAAAAGGCTCAACCTGCGATTATTATGCACTTTATCGTGTGTAAAGAAAACTTTGAAAAAATCATTTTTGATGGCGAGAATATCACACAGATTCTCAACAAAGAGGATATGCGTGGGTTAAGCGCGATTAGAAATATCGCTTCGCACGATTATGATGGGTTAAATTTAGAGATTATTGAATCAGTGATTAGGTTTAAACTCCCAGCTATTAAACAAAAAATTGATGCCTTTTTAGAGAATCTTCATTCTTAAATCTCACTTACAAGCCTACACTAATGGCTTTTAAATACAAAACTCTTTTTGGTGATTCTATAAACAAAAGCAAGGCTTGGGGCTCTGTAATCCCGCAAGCCTTGAATACATTTTAACATAAGGAGGTTCATTAGAACTTAAGTCAAAGTCCTAATATAAGCCCCGCCTTAATAAAGAGGGGGCTTAGTAGTATGAAGCTATCTTTAGGATTTTTTAATTCTAGTCATTCCTAGATTCTACTCATTCCTAGAAGTCATACATTAGGCGCACCATACCCACTGCACCAGAGATGTGGCTCGTGCCTGTGGTAGTCGTAACGGCTGTATCCATATATGAGATTTGTGGTGCGAAAGTGAATTCCTTGCTAGGTTTGATTGGGAGCTGGATAAACACTTTAGCAGCATTTATATCTCTGTAAGTTCCAGTTACACCTTGACCTACACCACCATAAGTGAGCTGATAGCCAGCACCGATGATGAGTTTAGTCGTGCTCCCAAGTCCTAGACCATACTCTAAATGCGCACCAAGTCGCTTCGCGTCTAAACCTATAGCTGAATTGAGGTTATCATAGCCATATTGACCGCTAGAAGTGGTAGTCGCTTGCTCGCCATAGAGATGTCCGTTGATACCATAGTTAATCACAAAGCTCAAATATGAGCTCCCAAAGCTCGGGCGCACACCAGCGAAGATATGCCACGCAGTCGCGTTAGTAGCGGCAGAATCAACCTTGCTATATTGCTTGATTGTCGCAGCGACTTTAAGCTTGAGATTCTCAATCTTTGGTGTCCAGCCGATAGCCACTCTTGGTGTAGCAGAGTAACGCATAGGAGCGAATGTGCCACCATCACCTATGCCCGCATTACCATTGTCTTGGATAAGCTGAATGGTAAAGCTAGAGATTTGGTATTGGAGTTGGAGATGGCGAGACGCCGCCGCTACCGAACCAAAACCTTGACCAGCCGAGTCATTGTTGTTAAAATCGCTAGTGAATCCACCCTCAGCACTAATTGTGCCAATCTTACCAAATGAGAGCTTGCCTGCGCCATCGAAGTCATAAGTCCCGTAAAAATAACGGAATCCCGCGTCATTACCACCAGCACTTCCAAGCGCACCGCCCTCTTTCAAACCTACTTCGATTTTACCGCTTACCTTGCCAGATTTGAAGTTAAAACCAAAGTGGGTGTTGTTTTGCAACCCTACGAGGTAAGAACCATCTCCACTAGCTCCTCTGCCAGTGCCTACTGCTCCAACAGCTGTGCCCACAGGAGCACCACCACCGACAAAGCCACGGATACTTCCATAGAAATCAAGTGATTTATCATCACTATCATAGACTTTCATACCAAGCCCTACACTTGGTAACGCCAATAAAGCGCATAGCGCGCTAGAAACTGCAATCTTTTTCATAGTAACTCCTTTTTGGGGTTAAATTTCATCTTTTAATGTTTAAATGCGTTACAAAGAAATTAAGCTAAGGTTTATAAAAAAAAACATACACAAACTCTCTCTACTCTATAAAGTCTATCAAAGTCGCTGTATGCTTACAATACACCAAAGATTAAAGTCTTTAATAACTCAAAATAAGCCTTAAAAGACACCAAAGTGTAATACATTTTTTGGCATTTGTCAAATAGTAAGCGACTTTTTTGCAAAAATTTTACAATCTGTGTAAAAGTTTTTACAAAATATATCAAAAAATATAGCATTAAGCAAAAAGTTTGCTACACTTTCGGCTTAAATCGTTTGCGATTTTTAAAACTTTCGACTTGGCTTGAAGTATTCAAACATTTGTCATATTGAGTGTTAGCGAAATATCTCTAAGTGAGATTTTTCGCTCGCTTAGGCTCACTCAAAATGACAATAAAGCCTTAGTCATACTGAGGGCTTAGCCTGAAGTATCTTGTTTTAAAGATATTTCGCTAACGCTCAATATGACAGTATGGGGATTTATGACAATAGGATGGTTTATGACAATATGAGGGTTTATGGCAAGAGGATATTTTGACTTTTTAAGTTCGGTAGGTTTAAGGATTGCAAAATGATTTTAATACTTTAAAAATAAGGAGTTTGTATGTTACGAGTGCTTTTAGTATGTGCGTTGCTTTTTAGCGGTGCATTTGCAGAAAAGATTCAAGTTTTGGCGGCGGCAAGCCTAAAATTCGTGCTTGAGGATATTAAAAAGGATTTTCTCAAAACGCACAAAAAAGATAAGATTGAGGTGAGCTATATCGCTTCGGGGAATGCGTATGCGCAGATTAAAGAGGGGGCTAAGGCGGAGCTTTTCATCGCGGCTGATAGCGAATATCCTGCTAAAGTAGTCGCTGATGGTAACGCCGCAGGCGAGGCAAAAAACTATGTCAAAGGCAAACTTGTGATTTTTAGTATCAACAAAGACTTTAACGCAAGTAGTGAAGCTATCTTAAAAGATTCCAAAATGCAACATATCTCAATGCCTAATCCTAAAGTAGCTCCCTATGGACGCGCAGCTGAAAGCTACCTAAAGAAAACCAAGCAAGAAAAACCTCTTAATAAAAAACTTGCTATCGGGCAGTCTATTAGCGAGGCGACTACTTATGTGCTACAAGGCTCTGCTGATGTGGGATTCACCGCGCTATCAATGGTGGCTAAAGGCAAGGTAAAAGATGAGAATCCAGACCTCACTTACACCATAATTGACCAAAAGTATTATGACCCAATCGTGCAAGCATTAGTGGTTACAAAAGCGGGAGAAAATTCAAAACTCGCAAAAGAATTTGCGGAATATCTGCTCAGCGAAAAAGCGCAAAAAGTCTTTGCAGATTATGGCTATGATAAGCCATAAGGCACTTTGAACTTTGATTAAGGTTTAAAGTAGGCACGGCTTTTGCTAGTGTAGCGATGCGCAAGTGTGGAAGTGCTTTGGACGCTTTTGCACTTGCGTTTTTTTTATTTATAAACTCTACAATAAAAAATATAACTTAGAATCTCTTTGGATTAGGACAATGAATCAACTCGATACAATCATCTCAAATATCACACAGAGCGCAAATCTCGCGCTTATCACGCTGGATTGTGCGTTTGGCAAGATTCATACGCTTGTTGTCGTTGATGAGAGCAGAGTATGGAAAGTGGGCGATAAAGTCAAGGCGATTTTTAAACAAACGCAAGTGCTGGTGTGCAAGACAAAAGATTCTCTTAAGTCTCATACGCCACAATTCTCACTACCTACAAAAAACTATATCATAAGCAAGATTGTAGAGATTGAGCGCGAGGAGATTCTCACGCGGGTGGAATGCGAGGCTGGCATAAGCGCGCTCATAGCAAGCATAGATAGCAATGGATTAGAAGTGGGGCAAGAGTGCGCGTGGATTGTCGCTCCAAGTGATATTTTACTTGAATTGCAAGCATAATCTAAGTAGGGGGCTTAAATGGAAGCATTTGTAGATGAAGAATTTTTAGAAACTATGATGCTTACCTTTAAGCTGGCATTTATCACTACGCTGGTGCTTTTGCCCATCGGTATCGCGTTGGCGTATTTTTTGCATTCCACTCGCTCAAGGTTTGGCACAATGCTCGAAGCCCTTATATGGATGCCATTAGTGTTGCCACCTAGTGTGCTTGGATTTTATTTACTCGTGGCGTTTAGCAAAAATAACTTTTTAGGGAAATTTTTGCTTGAGCATTGCAACTTTCAAATCACTTTTAGCTTTGGCGGGCTGGTGATTGCAAGCGTGATTTTTTCACTACCATTTATGGTAAATCCCATTAAAAACGGCATTTACTCTGTGCCAAATTCGCTTAAAGAAGCGAGCTACACATTAGGTAAAAGCAAGCTCTATACACTGTTTTTTGTGCTTTTGCCTAATGTGAAATCTGCAATCTTGCTAGGGTGTGTAACGAGCTTCGCACATACGATTGGGGAATTTGGCGTGGTAATGATGATAGGTGGCTCACGCGCTGGAGAGACAAAAGTCGCAAGTATCGCAATCTATGAGGAAGTAGAGAGCTTAAATTACGCGCTTGCACACCAATACGCGCTGTGCTTGTTTATCGTTAGCTTTGTGAGTTTGTGTGCGATATTTTACATCACGCGCAAATATTTTGACAAAAAAATAACCAATATTATTTAAGATTCTTAGAATCTAAGGAATGCACAAATGGATATAGAACTTGACTTTAGTAAAAAGCTCATTGGTTACTCCGCTCAAGGCTCGCATAACATTTCACTGCATATCAATGAGGGGTTGAAATTTGGTGAGTTTCTCACGCTCTTTGGCAAAAGTGGTGCGGGTAAGACAACGATTTTACGAATCTTAAGCGGGCTTACCTTGCCAGATTCTGGATACATTAAAGTAGGGGAGCAAGTGTGGCAAGATGGCAAGAAATTCCTCCCACCACAAAAGCGCGCTATTGGCTATATGTTTCAAGATTACGCGCTTTTCCCGCATTTAAGCGTGCTTGATAATATCCTCTTTGGCTTAGAGAATAAAAAGGAGCGTGATTTTGCAAGCTGGCTTATAAAGCTAATGGAGCTAGAGCCAATCCTAAAATCAGGCACACACCAAATCTCTGGCGGGCAAGCCCAACGCGTAGCACTTGCACGCGCGCTTGTGCGCAAGCCAAAGATTTTATTACTTGATGAGCCACTAAGCGCGCTAGATTCTGCTATGCGTGCAAGCTTGCAAGATGAAATCGCTAAACTCCATTATCATCTCAACATTACTACTTTGCTTGTAAGCCACGATATTGGCGAGATTTTCAAACTCTCTAGTAAAATTTGGGTGCTAGAAAATGGCACAATCAAACGCAAGGGGAATGCAAGCGAGATTTTCACACACACAAAGCTAAGCGGTAAGGTGAATTTGAGTGGGGAAATCTTAGAAAAACGCATTGATGGCGTATCGTGCATATTAAAAGTGCTATGTGGAAGCGAAATAGCGCAGATTCTCTATGACACGAAATCCGCGCAAGACCTCAAAGAAGGGGATAAAGTGCTTATCGTTACAAAAGCATATAATCCATTGCTTTTTAAGATTCATAGTCCAATTTAAGCAGAAATTTAGCACAAAAATCATAGAATCTCTGCGATAAGTTTCTCATACATAAGACTTGATATTACCATAAGCGAGGGCATTTTGAGATTTTTTGTTATTGCGTTTTTCCTTGTGTTTTGTGCCTTTGGCGAGTGGTTGCTCTCAGATTCCATTATCACGCACTTTGTGCAGGAATGGCAGGAAGCACAAAAGCTCTATGACGCGACACACAGCCCCACTAAGCAAGACAAAAAAGCCAGCAAAGACACCATACAAAATAATCCACCACAAAACATCAAATCCACGCCCACAATCGCACTTAATGATGGGCAAAAGCCAAAGCTTCTTATCATTATGGACGACATTCACACTAAAAAGCAACTAAGCAATCTTGCAAATTTGGGGCTTAATATCACACCATCTCTTTTCCCCAAGACGCCTTATTCGCCAAAAACTCCACAACTTATCCAAGACTTCACGCAAAGCTGGGAGGGCGAATATATGGTGCATTTGCCACTCCAAGCAATCAACTTCGCCCAAAATGAGCTAGAGCCAATCGAAGTGGGCGTGAGCAAAGATACCCTGCGTGAAGTGCTCTCACGCATTAAAAGCGACTTCCCTCATCTCAAATTTATCAACAACCACACGGGCTCAAAATTTACCTCAAGCAAACAAGATATGCAAAACCTCCTTGAAGTGCTTGATGAATTTGGATTAGAATTTATCGATAGTGTAACAAGCGAGTAT
>CAKVEH010000033.1 GCA_934728205.1 uncultured Helicobacteraceae bacterium | reverse complement strand
AGGCACAAGCATAAGCATAATAAGCAAAAACATATCATCGCCCTTGATATTCCCAAACAAACGGAAAGAAAGCGAAATAATGCGCGAAAAGTGTGAAATAATCTCCACAGGCAACATTAACGGAATAAGCCAAGGCACAGGACCCATAAAGTGCTTGAAATACTTGATGACTCCTTGCGCACGAATGCCCTCAAAATGATAGTAAAAAAACACCACCAACGCTAAAACAAGCGTAAAGCTAAGGCTAGAGCTCGGTGCTTCAAAGCCCGGTATAATCCCAATGAGGTTAGCAAATGCTACAAGTAAGCCAATGGTAGCCGCAAGTGGAAAATACTTCCTTGCTACTTCCTCGCCCACAATGTCTTTTGAGAAGTTAATCACTCCGCTAATAAGCGTTTCAAACACATTTTGCACGCCACCGGGCACAAGTTGCATCTTGCTTGTAGCGAGCTTCGCACACACCAAAAGCAAAACACTAATAAGCACGGTATAAACCGCCACCACAAAATCTTGATGAGAAAACACTTCTTCTAATGAGTGCGGGTAAAACGCCCCCGCAATGGTCCAAACTCTATCTTCCATAACATTACCCTTACACAAAATTTCCCACTATTATGCCTTGTGAAAAGTAAAAAACCTCTTAAAACAATAAAATTATATGAATTTTGTGTTGATTTTACGCAAAAAATGCAAAGTAAAACCAAGTAATATCAAAAATGGTGCGAGCACACCCATCTCTGGTTGGATTAAGCCCGCTGTGGAAAATTCAGCAAAAGAGAAAAACAACCCCCAAACCATAAGCACGCCAAGAACACAAGAAAATCCAAGTATCGCAAGATTCTCATAGCGCGCTAAAGAAGGGATAAAACTCGCAATGATAAGAATGCTTAATGGGACAAAAAATGGTGCAATAGCTAAGGCATAGATAATACCACGCATTTTAGTCGAGCTTGTGCCTTGTTTTATGGAGATTCGCAGTGTATCAATCGCATCAATGATAGACACGCGTGGTTTGTCTTTAGCAAAAGTATCAAGCACTTTTGGGCGAAATCCTTTTAACAACTCTAATCGGGCGATTTCTTGTTTATCTATGGCTTTGCTGCCGATTTTTAGTTGCGGAGAAATGCTAACCAAATCCACATCACTAAGTCGCCACTGATTATTGACAAAGACCCCACTCTTAGCACTATAATGTTGCCGAAGATCTAGGGAATCTAGCTCAAAAATTTTGATATTCTCCACCCTCGCACCACCATCTTCGAGTGGAAAAATCTTGCCCATATAGATGTATTTGTCATCAAACTTTAAAAGCACATCGGTGCGGACATTTACAAGTGTTTGATTATGCACGATAAGCTCCACTTGCTCTAACGCATAGGCAAGGGGTGTGCAATTTAACCCAATATGTGCGCAAGTAAAAAACACGCACATCGCAACAACAGGAGATAAAATCCGCAAACGAGAATATCCAAGCGCAAGAAGTGCTGTTAATTGGTTTGTTTTAAGCAAGTTTATAAGAAATATAATCGCGCTTAATGCAAGCGATATGGGTAAAGTATAGCTCATCGCATAGACACAATCATAAAAAATATACAATACCAATAAATTTGCAGAATCTGGAAGTTTATCAATATATTGAAGAGTATCGATAGTTACAAAAAATAACTCAAGCGCACTAAAAATAATGCAAAAATACTTGAGATAATGCAAAACGATAAATCGAAACAACATTGCCAAACCCCGCTTAATTTTATAGAATCTAGGCATTATAGCAATTTTCCGCTATTTAAACGCCAATATTTTCACCGATTTATCAAACTTAGAGATAATTCTAAACTACCCTATTTTATTTTTAAGGAGGCATTTATGCGATTCTTAGTTATGACAAGCGTTGTGCTTGTTTCTTTAGTGTGTAGCGTGTTTGGCGCAAGTCCATTTAACTCATATAAAAGCGCGGAGAGCTCATTGCTTTCAAACTTTGGAAGCGGACGCGTGATAAAGGCGAGTAGTGCGAGTAGCTCTGCGACTTGGATTCTCTACAATGAGGGGCATTTAGGCTATTCTTACTCATCACTTGGCGATATGATTTTAAACTCTGCTGATGTTGGATATTCCAGCTATATTGTATCTGTTTCTAGTGCGGGGGGGCTACATCCTTATGTGGGTGTGGAAATCACCGTGCCTGTGTATCTCCGAGCTCGTGGAGATAGTAACATTTTTGCCACTTCACCGCAAAACCAATTACCAAATGGGACAAAACTGCTAGGCGAAACAAATTTTAGCGGTTGGGGAGTGCAGATTCCCGCTGTGTTAGGTGTGCATTTTGGTGGAGGATTCTATATCCAAGCGATGGCTGGGTATTCTTATCATTCACTCACAGACACATTCTTTAAGAGTGCTACAGAAAATAATTGGAGTGCAAATGCTGTATATCAAGGTGTTGTCTATGGTGGCGGACTTGGGCTTAAACTTAAAGACACCTTTAGCATTGGCGTGCGCTATATGATGGGCAACCTCAACAGCACCACACGGGACCCGGGTGATTTTACCGCGCTTAATACTTTCATTAAGACAAAAGATTTTCAAGTCCCTTATTGGAGAGCGTCAATCATCTTAGGCTATGTATTTTAATCTCTTGATACAATCCATTAAATAGAAAGCAAGAATCTTTCTATTTAATGGAGAATTTTATGGAATCGTAATCCACTCTTATTTACAAGCATTGCTTTAAATAAAGCAACCTTAAATGTCCATTTTCATCTCTAATCCGTGTTGCCAAAAGGCGCACTCTAATCGTGTAACGGTGTAAAAAATATCGCTAAGTTTTTTGAACTTCGCTTCACTTACCACTTGGCTATAACTATCCACAAACTCCTCAAACTCACGCACCAACACCTGAATCTCATCGCCCGCATAAGTGCAAATCCAATCTTTATATGGATGGGTATCAAGTTTGGTAATATCAAGCCTGCTCCCAAGCTCCCTACCAATCACACCATAGCCAATCGCACAGCTACTTAAAGCCACAAGCATATCAAGGTAATCCCCGCTACTTGCTACGCCCTGCATATAGCGCGTATAGGCAATGTTTGTTATGCTCTCATCACGCGCATTTAAGTTTTCAATGCCAAATTGCAAAATGCTCGTGTGGAGTTGAGATTCCACTTCAATGGCGATATTTTGATACTTTGTGGCGAATTTTAGCTCGGTGGTATTGGTGGCATTATTTGCCAGCAAAGCACAGCATCTCCCATAATGCAACAAATAAATAGAATCTTGCTTAAGGTAAAACAAAAAGTTTTCTTTTGGCAATGTGCCCACCTCGATTTGTTTGACAAATTGATGATGAATGTATTTGTCCCAAATATCTGCATTTGCCTCTACAAGAGAGGAAAAAAGTTTTTTTGTGCTCATAATTGCTCCTTATAATGTCGTTTTGGAGCAGTGATACTAACATATTAAAATAGATAATGTCTTACAAAAGCATATTTTTATTTAACTTTTTTCAAAAATATTGATAATTTTACACGAAAGGTTAAAAAACAGAATCCCTTTTTGGGATTCTGTGGGTGTTATTAGAGCGATGCTCTATATTTTTAAGTTCCACTCCACAAGCGTTGAGTGTTTATTTTTGCCCTTCTTCTTTTTCACATTTACATCGACTAAGCCATACATATTATTCGCCACAGAGATGAGCTCTTTGGCAATATTATCGATAAAGGAAATGTCATTAAGAAGCGATGTCCCATTTGCTGAGCTAATAGCCTTTTGCTGGATAAGTCGCTCAACGATACCAAACGCGTTTCTATCTTGTGCTTTAAAGAATTTTTTATAATCTTTAAGCATATTTTTTGCTTTCTTTTGTCGCTTTTTAGGTGTAATTTTAATTTGCTCAATAAGCCTTAAAAGCGAGCCCACTTCAAGGCGCATTTCATCGTATTCTTTTTGCATAGCCGCATTTCTGCCCGTAGAGTATTTCTTTATGTTTGTTCTTAGCACTCCTGCACTTTTTGTCGCCTCAGCGATTTTACGCGAAGCGATTTGTAACGCTGTAATTTGCTCAATATGCCCAATGTCGCTGACAAAAGTTTGAAGTTTGCTTGAAAAATCCATAATGCTGTTAAAAAGCGTTTTTACTTGATTATTATAGAGTTCATTGACATCAATGTCTTCTTTGAGCCAATCTTTATTTTTTACCACTTCTTTAAGCTCTTTATCGCTCTTTATATCTGTGCGGTGGAATCCAATCGCGTGCGAAATAATCGCAAAGGCATTGTCATAAAGATGTTTAACTTCTTTAGTGAGTGCTTCTATGGCTGTATCGCGATAAGGCAACAACGCATCATTGATATACAGCGGTGCGTCTTGAGATTTTGACTTGCTCTTTAAAAGGCTGTTAAGAATCTTTGCTATAAGCGGGATAAAAGCCGTTAAAAGCACAACTCCAACGAGATTAAAGAGTGTGTGCCAAATCGCTATGCGAAACATAGAATCTTCAGCAAACCCACACAAATTCCCCACCATATCATTAAGTGCTTCAAAATATGGGAAAAACACCGCGACAATAAACACGGTGGTAAAGTTAAACACACAATTTGCTACCGCTAGCCTGCGCCCCTCCACATTTGTGCCAAGCGAAGCAACAAGCGCGGTTACCACGCCACCCACGCTCGTGCCAAGCACCGCTGCAAGCGCACCTGAGTAGCTTATTTGTTGCTCTGCATACGCAGCGATGATAATGGCAAGCGAGCCGTGAGAACTTTGGATAATGGCTGTCATCGCTGCACCAATAAGCAAGAATCCAAAAACTTCCTTATACCCCTCTAAGCGGTATTGAGATAAATCCATTACTTCCTTAAAGCCCTCAAATCCAGCCTTAATGTAAAACACGCCCAAAAAGAAAAATCCAAATCCAGCGAGAATCTTGCCAAAATATTTTTGTGCCTTGCTTGGACGAAAGTTAAACAACAATCCACCTACGATAAAAGGCAACGCCAATGCAGAAATACTAATAGAGCTCGCCCCGACAATCAACCACGAGCCAACACTATTTCCAAGATTCGCACCAAACATAACGCCAATACCTTGCGTTACAGTGATAAGCGACACTCCCGCAAAGGTAACCGCCAGCACCGTTACGATACTTGAGCTTTGCATTATAGCCGTGGCAATCGTTCCAAAAGCCACGCTTCTTATAGGCGTCTTTGTCCAGCTTGAGAGCACTCTCTCTAAAATCCCTCCAGAAAATCCTCTAAAGCCCTCGCCCAAAAAGAGCATACCAAAAAGCAAAATTGCCACACCCGCGCACAGCTTGCCAATTTCCTCATTCACAGCAAGCGCGTAAATCACTAATATCCCTATGACAAAAAAGTAATATTGCTTTATTGCCTTACTAAACTTACCCAACATAAAACCGCCTTTACAATGAAGTTTTAGATTCTTTATTTTGGTGTAGAATCTTTGATTAAAGTGCAACCAAACGCATTTAGCTAAGATTTGTAAAATCTTTGTAAAATCACGCAAAAACGCTCAATTATACATTAAAAGCAAAAAAATGTAGCATAAAATTTTATCAAGCACCAGCAAGGGGATATGATATTTTAGTGCGTAATGGGCTGATTTTAGCGCACACTAGGTAAAAAATGCCAATAAACTCTTTGCATTGCTCTTTAATCCCAACCCAACTTGCGCACCCTTAATAGCACTTGGTTTAAAGGCTTGCAAGGACATTTTCTCAATCATTGGGAATTTTTTACGCAGTATCGCATTTAGTCCTATGAGTAAATCTTCCAAAAGTCCATATTTTTTAGATTTAATGTGGTGTTTAATGACTTTGACAACTTCTGCATAGTCTAAAAACTCCACGCTATGCGCATCTTTACTCTCATTTTCATAGGTATAAAAAATCTTAGCATTAAGCACAATATCTTGCTTTTTCTCGCGCTCAGATTCTAGCACGCCTATAATCGTGCGAAACTCTAAATCCCTAATATACACACAAAAACGCATACGACCTCCTTAAACGCAACTATATCTTTTTTTCTTCCCCGCGAAGCAATCGTTTGATATTAGGGATATGTGTGTAAAGTATAAATAGCCCGATAAGCACTACGGGTATGTGTGAGTTGATTTGTGCGTTAATATCAATACAAGCTGGCAAGTCAAAAACAGAGGGGATAACAAAAGTGAGCGATAATCCCGTAAATACACCAAGCAACGAAGAAAGTGAAGAGATTTTTAACACCTTACCCACAAACGCCCATACCACAAGCCCACACAAACTCTCAATAGGCATAAGCAAAATCACCGAGCCAATGGTAGTCGCCACGCCCTTGCCACCGCTAAAGCCTAAAAATGGGCTATAACAATGCCCTATGATACAAAGAATTGCAATAAACCACTGCGCCTCAAAGCTAAGTCCAAACATTTTCGCCACAAGGACAACTATCGTCCCCTTAGTCGCATCGAGTAAAATCGTGCAAGCGGCAAAAAGTTTCGCGCTTTTTGGGTTAATCTCTTTTACCGCGCGATACACATTTGTCGCTCCAATGCTCCCCGAGCCCACAGAGCGCACATCAATGCCATAAAAAACCTTTGTCAAAAGTAACCCAAATGGAATCCCACCCATAAGATACCCAACAATGTAAAAAATACTATTTATATTCCCCAGCACATCGATAATATCCCCAAAGATTCCCATTTGTCCTCCACTATCTTTGAATTTTAGAATCTAAAGCGATATTCTAGCCAAAGTGTTATTCTTTTTGGCTTAAAATTGACAAAAAGATTTCTATAGACAATAAAGGGCAAAGTATGCAAAACCTATCCCAAGCGCAGTTAAAAGAGCTTGATTTGCGCCATATTTGGCATCCTTGCACGCAAATGCACGACCACGAGGAAATCCTCCCGCTAATCCCCATACAACGCGCTAAAGGAATATATCTCTATGACTTTAATGGGAAATCATATATGGATTGTATCTCAAGCTGGTGGGTTAATCTCTTTGGGCATTGCAATGAATACATTAGCCAAAAGCTCCACGCTCAAGCCCAAGAGCTCGAGCATTTAATCCTCGCTGGATTCTCACATAAGCCCATTATTGAGCTTGCCTCGCGTCTGTGTGGCAGGCTTGATTCTACACTCCAAAAGTGCTTTTTTGCTGATAATGGCTCAAGTGCAATAGAAGTCGCGCTCAAAATGGCGTATCACGCCAAAGTGCTAGAGAATCCTAACCTTGCCAAAGGCAACCCGCTGTTTGTTTCATTGCAAAATGCCTATCACGGCGAGACTTTAGGTGCATTAAGTGTAGGCGATGTGGGAATCTACAAAGACATTTATGAGCCAATCTTGCTAAAAACGCTTAAAGCCAAATCCCCCAATCCAAATGAGCAAGAGGCATTGCACGATTTGGAATCTCTGCTTGATTCTCACCCCGATATTATCGCCTTTATTATAGAGCCTTTGGTGCAGTGCGCGGGCGGAATGCAAATGCACAGCACGAACTTTGTCAAAAGTGCGACTCTAGCGTGCCAAAAGCGTGGCATATATGTGATTTTTGATGAAATCGCAGTAGGCTTTGGGCGTGTTGGCAGTATGTTTGCATATCAACAATGTGGTGTCGTGCCTGATTTTTTATGCCTTAGTAAAGGCATTAGCGGGGGATATTTACCTCTCTCTGTGGTGGTTACAAGCGATGAGATATATGAGAAGTTTTACGCGCCCTATCAGCAGAGCCATAGAGCATTTTTGCATTCGCACAGCTACACGGGCAATGCCCTTGCGTGTGCGTGCGCGAATGCGGTGCTTGATATTTTTGATTCCCAAAATGTGCTAGAAAACAATGCGAATTTAAGCACATATATTTGGGAGCAAGCGCGCGAGCTTAAAAATTTTGATTGCGTAGCAAATGTGCGCCAAAGGGGAATGATTTTCGCCTTTGACATAGTAGGCTTTGAGGGGGAGCGCAAGGGTGTAGAAGTGTATAATAAAGCATTGGCAAAAGGCTTGCTTTTGCGCCCGCTAGGAAACACTATCTATCTTATGCCACCTTTTATCATCATTAAAGAACAAATCGATTATATTTTTCTCACTCTCTATGAGATTCTCCGCACCTTGTGAGAATCTCGTATGTTGATTAAGCAGGGCTAAAATTCCACTCCCATTTCAAGCATTCCAGCATAATTATTGCTTGTTGGATAGCGTAGGGGCACATTATCATAAATAATAGTCTCTGAAGCGTTAATATGCTGGTATCGCCCAACAGCACGAATAAAAACCACATAGTCATTTTCAAATTTATAGTTTATCCCCACATTAGTAGTAAATTCAAAATTACCTAGCGACCTTGATTCCGCAATTTCATTGTTTTTGTAATAGCCAAAAACTGCGGGGTTAGCGTATGTATAACCCATACTAAGCCAGCCATAACCCACGCCATAGCTTAGTAAGAGATTTGGCGCAATGGCGACTTGCCCATCGATTTCCACACCTAAGAGTGCTTGCACATAGCCAAAATTCTTTTTGTGTGGTGTGTCGAAAGTAAGACCAAGCACAAGGTTTATAAAAAGCGGGATTTGCTTGCTAAGCACATTTCTGCCTAACTTCGCTGTAAAATCCATAAAAGTCGCATTAAACGAGGTAGCAAAGCTCGTAGGAAAATTACTCCCTTGCAAAGTATTTCTCCCACCACCTAGTCGCACATCGACATCAAACTTTATGCGTTGATTATGCACAAACCCTCCACCAGCATATAAATAGCCTACACTACTGCTAAAGTTAGAATCTCGCGCATTAAACGAGTAGCTCCCCACGCCTAATCCAATATTGCCATAGTGGCATTTTTTAATTTCACAATATTCTTTAAAGGTAGTAGAGGCGAAGCTTGCTGCACTAAGATAAGTTGCCAATCCTAGTGCGAGAGAAATAAGGCATAATTTTACATAAAGTAAATACAACTTCATTGCCAATTCTAATTAGGAGTTAAAACAATGGGATTCTTCCCTTTGTTTCAGGAATATCCAAGTCGCAGTTTTTAAAACCATTAACTATCCCACAAATACCATAAGACCCAAGACCAATAAGGATATTAGCTCCCAACGCAGCCAAAAACTCACCTTGAACTTCTTTTAACTCCTCTTCGCTAAGCACAGCGACATTTAAATCACTCGCATTAGTATTCGCACCAAAGAGAAACTCCAACTCTTGCTTTTGCAAGCTCGTTGCAGGTTTTTGTGAGATTGTCTCACCTGCATTAAGAGAGCAGATTCCTAGCACCGCCACTAAAAGCACTGAAAATACTGACTTGTTCATAATGAACTCCCTACAAAAATTTATCTTAGAGCCTATTGCCACTAAGGCATATTTCAATTATAGTAAAAAAATAGCCATAAGATTGACAAAGTTGCGATGCTTTTAATACTTGTTGCAATGGGTTACAAATTTTATCTTATGGCAGTGTCCTTTATCACCTCATACACGAAGCCAGAATCTTTTTGGAGTTTCATAAATTCCGCGTTTGCCTTGCTTGTATCATCTTGTGGTAAAATCGCCATTATTTTACCAAACATTTGCCTATTGAGAGATTGTGTGCTACTCACTTCGCCTTTTTTGCGTAGCTTTGGATAAAATGCCTCTTTAAACTTCGCCCTACTCATTTTAATGTTACCAAAGCTCGGGTCAGCGAGATACACAAATTGTGAATCCATACCCTTAAGCACGCTAAAATGCTCTACTTCACGCACGACTATATATACTATCACGGGTGTTTGGAGCTTAGAGAGAGATTCTATATCAAGTGCTAGCCCCAATGCTTTAAAGTTACGCGAGTTGGCATACTCACTCATATCATAAAAGGACAAATGCGCCTTTTGCTTCATTTCCTCATCAAATTGGATTGCTTCTTTTTGGGTAATATCAATGCCTTTAGAGAGGAGCACCCAATCAAGGATTTCTTTTTCGCTCGCGTTTTGCAATCCATAATAATGCGCAAAAATGCTAGAGAGCGAAGCCGCCCCGCAACTATAATCATATTCTTGCTTGGTGAGATTGCTATCGCGCATTTGCGCCCACGAGGTAACTTCTACATCTATAAAAATCTTATCGCTTTGGAGCGTGCGTGCATTAAGCGCGTTTGTGAGCACAAATGCGAGCATTATACCTCTAAGCACACTCCATTTCATTATAGATTCTAAAACCCTATCCCAAACTCTACCATTGCTACATAGTTTTGTGTAGCTGGCATTGAGAGATTATTTAGAGGTTTTGAGCTTGAGAGATTATGATATTTCCCTATTGCTCGCACATAATATAAAGTATTTTCTGTGAGC
>CAKVEH010000032.1 GCA_934728205.1 uncultured Helicobacteraceae bacterium | reverse complement strand
GTCTATATTTTCGATGGTGGAAAACAATATATTGTTGTTAAATAGCATTGTTAAGGCGATTATCATTAGTATGATTTGTTTGAATGTGCTATTTATGTATTTTATCACGAGAATTTTAATAACTAGTCTTTTGGTAGAGGGCAAAGAAATAAGTAGCAATCAAAACTAACTAATCTAGCGAAATTTTATATTTTTCGGCATAGTCTGCAATATTGTTATAATCCGCGATATTTGCCTTTATCGTATCTTTAAACAATTTTATTACTTCCTCATAAAAGTGTAGATTATCATTTGATAGTTTTTTATCTAAATGTCCGTTTAATACATACTTGCAATACAAATCTATTGCCATAAGAAATTGTGTAGCTGCTCTTGTTTTTACTGAAGCGTGGATTGTGCTATTTGAAGCGATATTAACATATTCTTTGTAAGCGTTTAGGATAAAAATTTCGGTTTGCAATGTAGGGCTACGCTTGAAAATTTTATGTGCTACAACGATAGAAGTAGTCGCAACGATTAGCGCAAAAACAGCAACAATATCGCTAAATGCCATACATTATCTTTATTTTTATTTTGAGTTTGTGTTGCTTGTGGCTGTTTGTTTAGTTTGATTTATTGCTATACGCAAATCTTTTAATCCTGCATTAAAGCTACCTGTGAGTTTTTGTATGGGTTTGGTGGTGTTTGATGATTGTTGTGCTTGTTTTAGGTCAGGTAGCCCTGCTTTGAAACTCTCTCGCGCTACTTTATGTTTGGTGGATGTCATTTTTTTGTCCTTTTGTGAAAAATTTTGTAAAGTATAGCATAGTCTAATGTATTAAATCAATGTTTTATGTTAAACCAAATAAATCTTATGACATATAAATGGGTTGGAAGATAAGAAGCCAAAGATTCCACCGCAAACACCACCGAACTTCAATCCCAAATCAACCGCTAGTCTATGAACTCTACGGACTAGATTCCTCTCAAATCGACATTAGGAGAATCCATTAGAGAATCCAAATAATTATGCTAAAATTTATGCAAAAGATTCGCAAAAGGCAGATAATGAAAGGCACAACAAACTTAGAGCGAGACTTGCAAGCAGCCAAACAAGCCACCCTCACGCTCGCTCTTTTAGACAATGCAAAGCGCAGTGCAGTAGTGCGCGATATGGCGAAGTTTTTGCGTAATGCCAAAGATGAGATTATAAAAGCCAATGTCATTGACTTGCGTAACGCCAAAGACTTCTCAGAATCTATGCAAAAGCGACTAGAGCTTAATGAAAAAAAAATAGAGGCAATGGCAGATTCTTTGGAAGTCATCGCGGGCTTAAGCGACCCATTGCAGAGAATCTCAAGCGGCTGGGAAATGCCAAGTGGGATAAAAATCCAAAAGGTCTCCGTCCCGCTAGGCGTAATCGGCGTGATTTATGAATCGCGCCCCAATGTAACGAGCGATGTAAGCGCGCTTTGCTTAAAGAGTGGAAATGTATGTGTGCTAAAGGGTGGCAAAGAAGCCTTGCATTCAAATAGGGCGATTTTGCAATGCCTGCATAATGCGCTAAAGGCACATAAGCTCCCGCTAGAGTGCATAATAATGCTAGAAAGCCACGATGATGTCGCGGAATTTTTGACACAGGAGAAATATATTGACTTGCTTATCCCGCGCGGCGGGGAGAATCTTATACGCTTTGTGCAAGAGCATTCCAAGATTCCTATCATTAAGCACGATAATGGCGTGTGTCATTTGTATGTGCATAGCGATTTTAACGAACATTACGCGATTAGCGTTGCGCTAGATTCTAAGACAAGCTATCCTGCCGCGTGCAATGCCATTGAGACGCTTTTGCTTGATAGTGCCATTGCGCAGGATTTTTTACCAATTCTTGCGAAAGCCCTTAAACAAAAAGGCACGACATTGCTAGGAGATGAGCAAATAGCTCGAATTATCGCCATAGATGGTAAGCCAGACTACACCAAAGAGTATGGGCAAAATATACTCAACCTTAAAATTGTGGGTGGATTAGATGAGGCGATTGCTCATATTAACGCATTTGGCTCACAGCATTCTGATAGTATCATTACTAACGACATTGGTGTGGCGGAAGTGTTTTTAAACCAAGTGCAAAGCGCGTGCGTGTATGTGAATGCTTCTACGCGCTTTAGCGATGGTGGGGAGTTTGGCTTTGGTGCGGAGGTTGGGATTTCTACTTCTAAACTTCACGCGCGTGGTCCTATGGGGATAGAATCTCTTACCACTTATAAATACAAAATCACTGCAAATGGCGCAGTGAGAGGGTAGATTCTCTAAAATAATTTAATCAAGGTGGAAATAATGCGTAAAATATGTTTTTTATTGGCGTTTTGTGTGTGTTTGATAAAGTCTGAAGATAGCTTCCAAAAACTCGGCGACATATTTCGTCTCGCTCCTTTAATCCCACTTGCTGTAAGCATTGGAATTGAGGATTATGAGGGAGCTATGCAGTTGGCACTCGGCACGGCAGCTTCTCAAGTGAGTGTTGAGGTTATCAAGCTGGGATTCCACACTGCTCACACACAAGGTGCAAGCGTGGCTTTTGCGAAGCGACCTTGCTGTGATGAATATCGAGGAATGCCAAGTGGGCACGCAGCAGGAGCATTTAGCGCAGCTTCGTATGTATATTATCGCTATGGGTTTAGGCAGTCGTTGCCACTTATTGGCATTGGTGTGGCTACGGCAGCTTCTAGGATTCACGCTAGGAAGCATTCTTTTGCTCAAGTGCTTGTAGGAGGTGCGATAAGCTGGGGGTTTGCGTGGCTTTTCACCTCGCCTTATAAGCCTAAAAATATGGTTATCACGCCTGAAGTTGGCGAAGATTCTTTAGGTGGTGATATGGTGGGAATCCGTATAGGCTTGCGATTTTAAGCCTATATAAAGAGTGAATTTACGCTTTCGCTATGCTGGATTCTGCGAATCACTTCAGCAAAAAGCGGGACGACATTTAAGACTTTGATTTTTTTGTTTTGTTTTTGAAGCGGGATTGAATTTGAGACGATGACTTCATCTAACGCGCTTTTTTCGATTCTCTCATAGGCTGGACCGCTTAGCACGGGGTGTGTGCCAAGTGCCATTACGCTATGTGCGCCTCGCTCTTTTAGCACATCAGCAGCCTTGCACATCGTGCCTGCGGTGTCAATCATATCATCAACCAAAATCACATCTTTGCCTTTGACATCGCCTATGATATTCATCACTTCGCTTTGATTTGCCCTCTCTCGCTTTTTATCCACGATGACTAAATCCAACCCAAGTTTATCGGCGAAGTATCGCGCTCGCGTCACGCCACCAATATCGGGGCTAGCAACTATGGGGTTGGCAAAATGCTTAGACTTAATGTAGTCGCGGAAAATGATTGAGCCATAAAGATTATCCACAGGAATGTCAAAAAATCCCTGAATCTGCCCTGCGTGCAAATCCATAGTAATAAGGCGATTGATTCCAGCATTTTGAATGAGATTGGCGACAAGTTTCGCACTAATTGGCACGCGTGGGGCAGCTTTCCTATCTTGTCTAGCATAGCCAAAGTAAGGCACAATGGCATTTATCGTATTTGCAGCACTTCGTTTGAGCGCGTCCGTCATAATGAGAAGCTCCATTAAATTGTCATTAGTCGGCGCACAAGTAGGCTGGATAATGAACACATCTTTGCCCCGCACAGATTCTCCAATTTGGACATTGATTTCTCCATCACTAAAGCGCGTGGTATTCGCATTTGAAAGCACAATATCTAAGTATTTACTCACTTCTTTGCCAAACTCTGGGTGGGCTGAACCACAAAAAATCTTAAAACTCCGCATTTTTCCCTCTTACATTATCAAGTTTTTAGAATCTTTAAGCAAAATTAAATCCACCTAGTTATATGAAAATCTTTATATGTGAGGAGTGAAAAATTCACTAATTGGCACATTCAAAGCCTTAGCAAGTTTGTAGATATGCTCTAAATTAAAATGCTTGCCATAGCGGTTGTTTTCGCAGTTGGAATAAAACGCTACGGATTTTATGCCTATTTCTAGGGCTAAGTCTAGCTGTGAGATTCCGCTTTTTTCGCGATAGTAGCGGACATTTGCAGAGACTAGCGCGTAAAATGAGGCGACTTCTTCATCGCTGGCATTGCTGAAGTTTTTTTGCATTATCGCTACCCCATAAATTTATCCTATGGGATTAACTTTACTAAGATAAAATACTTTTTAATATATCCTATGGGGTAAATTTGATTTTCAAAATAAGGGGTTATTATGAAAAATATTGTGTTGTGTTCGCTTTTTAGCTTACTTACAGTTATGTATTATGGATGCAGTTTAATATCCGAAGGATTTGGTGAGGCCAAGAAAACGAGAAATCAAATTTGTAAGGTTGTAGAAGATAAGAGTATGAAAAACTTAAAATATAAAGATTTTATGGATTTTGTAACAAATAAGAGCAACAGTTATAAAGTGCGAAGTGGTATGGGAGAAGAAGTTGGAGGTGGTATAGTCGACTACAAAACAGGTAAGGTTACATTTACGGTTATGAGAGAGAATCAGCTTATTAGAAATTTTTATTGCCCATATTTTAAACCAATAAAAACTGTTTTAACAGAGACCAAATCCTTTGCTGTGAATGGTAGTGGCAATGATGACTTTAAGGTTAAGGTAATAAAAGAAGTTGTTAATGCTAAAAAATTACAAAAAGATAAAGTGCTTGATAATGATGTGCAGATAATTTCTTATAGGTTAGAAAAAGAGGACATAATGGTAGTTAGCTATAAAGATAGATTGTATTTAGAAAAATCAAGTTTTATAAAAAATGAAAGACAAAGACTACAAAATGAATTTCAAAAGAAGAGAGTTGCACTTCAAGTCCCCTGCTTTAAAATGGGTGGTGGCACATATTGCGATGGTGATTTAGTGAATCTGGGTCCTTTACTAATGTTTAGAATTAGTGAAGTTGGTGGTGGAAGTGTGCGTTGGAAATTATATTTTTATAATGGAAATGTAAAAGAGCCCACTGAAGAAGCAAATAGATATAACAGCGGATATTATTACAGTGAATTAGAAATGAAAGCACGCGAAGTTATAGGAAATGACTACCTTAAACAAATAGTAAAATATGAAATTTCTCAGCCAACTCTACTTTCCTTAAAAGATATTAAAACTTTTAAAGAATGGTAACAAGGAGTTTTTATGCAACAAGATTTTATAGGTAAAATTCAACGCCTTATCCAAAAAATTCAAAGCGAAAAAGACCTTGTCAAAAGTGAAGCAGATACCGAAAGTGTTTTTGTCGAACCATTTCTAGAGATTTTGGGTTATAAGGCTTCTGATGCGCGGACACTTAAGAGACAATACCCTGCTAGTTTTGGCACAAAGGGTAACGATAGCAAGGTGGATTATGCTATTTTAGAGAATGACAAACCGCTCGTTATTATTGAAGTTAAGCATTACACTGTTAAGTTAGATGATTACATTGGACAACTTAAGGGATATTTTGCTGCTTGCATTAAGACTTGTCATTTTGGAATCCTTTGTAATGGTATAGTGTATTACTTTTTCTCTAATATCCAAAATGAAAGAGAAATGGATATAAAGCCATTTTTTCACATAGATTTGGCGCAAGGTGTTTTTCATAAAGAAATGAAGTTTTTGCAAAAGTTTGTTAAGGGAGTAATAAATCCTAGTGAAATTAGAAAATACATACAACAAATGGATATACTTCAAAAAATTGAAAGCAAAATCACAAAAGAAATACAAGAGCCAAGTGATGAGTTTGTGAGGTTCTTTAAAGAAATTTCAGGCAAACAAAATCTGCAGGGCAGAACAAAAAGAGAGTTTGTTCAGTCCATAAAACAAGCCTTTGAAAATGTCATTGACACCAAAGTGCAAGCAAGAATCAAAGAACTTCAAAGTAAAAATATCCAAAACAATAACGCTAAACTATCCAAAAAACATAAAGTGTAGAATCTCATTCTTTGGCATTTTTATCCCGAGTGTTAATGATGATTGGCACACCGCTAAAGCCAAACTCCTCGCGCAGGCAATTTATCAAATAGCGTTTGTAGCTGAAATGCAACGCATTTGGGCGATTCATCACGAGGCTAATTTGTGGTGGGCAACTCTCAAATTGCGTGGCATAATAGATTTTCACAATTTTACCTCTATCACTTGGGGGGTGGTGCTTAGCGCACGCACGCATTATGAGGTCATTAAGGGCAGAAGTTGGGATTCTATACACAAAGCGTTGCCACACTTTGAGAATCTCATTTTTTAGCATTGCGATATTGCGTTTGTTAAGCGCGCTTACACAGATAATGGGTGCGAAGTAAAGAAATTTAAACCTCGTGCGCACTGCGTTATTTAAGGACTTAAAGTCCTCTTTGGTAATGTCGTATTTATTCAGCACGATGATGACACCAAGATTGTGCTTTTGTGTAAGCGAGGCGATTTTCTCATCGAGCTCTACAAATGTAGTGCTACAATCAAGCACAAGTAGTGCGATATGAGATTGCTCTAGGATTTGGTTTGTGCGCATTAGAGCATATTTTTCTAGCCCTTCAATTTTCCCAGCACGCCTAATGCCAGCAGTATCGATAAATTCCACATTAAAGCCATCAAGTTTCATTGCCTCATTTACAGGGTCAAGTGTCGTCCCATCCAAATCGCTCACTACACTGCGATTTTGTCCTAAAAGAGCGTTTAATAGCGAGCTTTTGCCGACATTTACGCGCCCAATAATGCCAATTTTAATGTGCTTTGTGTCTTTAATTTGGGAATCTAGTGTATTTTCTTGTGTGGGCAAATCTCCCTCGCTAGGCAAAGAATCTATAAAATCCTCAATGCTTTGCTCATCACTAGATTCTATCACTTCGCCTAAGCCAAAATACGCGCCAATGCCACTAAGTAGCTGGCTTATCCCACGATTATGACTAACAGAGATATGATACATTTGCTCTATCCCAAGTGAGCTAAAATGCCACGCTTGGTCTTTAATTTTGTCGTTATCGATTTTATTAAGCACCAAAAACAATGCACTATGCCTTTGAATCGTGCGAATATGGCGCACATCTTCATCATCTAAGCCCATTTGCCCATCAAGCACATAGAGCACGAGGTCGGCATTTTTGCCTGCATTAAGGCTTTCTTGTGATACAAGTTTATACAGTTCGCTTGCAAGTTTGGCGCGTTTTTTTTGCTTTTTATTTTGCACAAGTTCGTAGTTTTGGGCTTCATCGATTCCGCCTGTATCAAGTAGGCAAAACTCCTCACCGCTAATGGTGCAAATCCCCTTTTTTATATCACGCGTTGTCCCGCTTATGTCTGAAGTGATAGCGAGTTTTTGCTTACATAAGCGATTAAAAAGACAAGATTTACCAACATTTGGTTTGCCTAAAATAGCGATACTTTTCACATAAGTCCTTAAGAGATATTCAATTTTAGCGATATATTAGCGTAATTTAGGGCTAGGATTTGCTATGATGGTGAAAAATTGTGCCAAGATTGTATGTTTATTTTTTACTTTAGGCGTTGCTAATGCTGATAACTTTATCACACTAGGCGGTGCGAGCGTGTTTCCTAGCAGGGAGCTTCCACCAAATTATGGCACTGATATTATAGATTTTGTCGAAGCGCGCGGATTTTTGCTCGCCAAAAAGGACGCAGATATTGGAATGTTTGATGAATCGTACGCGTTATATATAACTTCAAAAAAACTCACAAAGTTTGTCGATGGCGACATATCACAGGGCAAAGAAAAAATCCGCATTATGCGCACCAAAAATGGCTTGCTTAATACGCGCTCAAGCGGGTTTTATTACTACACCAAAATGGCTTCAAATAATCACGCCTTTTTTGCCCCAAGATCTCACGCGCTTTATCAAGTTAAGCCATATATTTTCCTTATTAGTGATTACACACCAAGTATGGAGAAAAGTGAGTGCTTGCTCGTGCGTAGCAATGCCTTTGTAAAGGAAACTTTTGGGATTAAAATTGACATAAATTTAGAGCAAAATTACACAGATTCTAAAAATGCAAGTTTTTGGTTAGAGTGCGAGAGCACTCAGGGCTTATGAGTGTTAAATCGCCATTCTAACGGCATCGCTTAATAAATCAGCATTATGAAATGGCACAAAAAGTTCTACACCAAGACTTCTAGCCTTTATCATAAAATCACTATTCCCGCTTTCTGGTATGATTAAGATAAAAACCACAGAACAATCACTTTTACTTTGCCTAAACTTTCTAATAAAATCAACAGCATTTACCCCCTCATTTTCCCAATCCATAATCACAATATCATAGTTTTTTGTGCATAGTTCATTAAAGGCTGGTATCATCTTTTGTTGTGCAGTTACCGACACACAGGAATCTACCTTTAAAATAACCTGCATATCCCTGTTAATATCAGATTCTGATTTCCCAATAAGTAAAATTTTCTTTTGGCTCACAGATTCTAAGTAATGGAGTAGTTTAAATAACTCTTTGCTTTTATCTGATATTTTTTTCTTATCCAATCCACGCTATATCCACCTATAATGCCTGCATCACGGAAAAATAACTTGACATTCTCACTTTTTTTTGCCCGCTCCCATAAACAAGAATCTAAATCATACGCCTTTGTGTCTAAAAGCGTGATAAAATGCTCGGTAATGTTTTTATTCATCACGCCATACACCAAAGAAAAATCCTGCAAATGCGTCTCTCTAAATATTTTCATACGCTCTGTGGTTTTGACTAAAAGCTCTTTTTGCTTAGCAATGTATTGAAGCAAATCTACATCGCGTTTGCGCAGTGATTTTACCTCACGCTCCAATAAGAGATAATTTTCAGAGTTGGATTTATCTCCCAAAAGTTTTAATGAACTTTCCTTTTCTTCGAGTTCTCTGCTTACCGTGCGGGATTGGGCTTGAGCGTTTGCAAGAGAGCTTTGCGTCATTTCGATAAGTTCCGCTGCCTTTAAATAGCCACTTTGACGATTGAGAAATATTTTTTCAAAGCTGTATTCTAGTGAGTAACTTGTTTTTTTGTTATACGACTCGTAATCCCCATATAAAGAGAGAATCTCATCTTTTAAACCCTTTAATCTTGCGTCAGCAAGTGCGTTATCTATTTCGTTGAGGTGATTATACGCCGTGAGGATAAATCTTTGCGCACGCAGAAAATCTAGCCGTTTATGCCCTTGCGTGAAATCTTTATATTTTTCTAATACTTGCATTTCATAGGCAAAAAACTCATTGATACATTCCTTAGATTCTTTGGTTACAGGGATTTCATCAGGGTTTATGGGTTTGGGTTTTGGGCGGATTTTAAAGACTTTGCCATTCTCTGCGTCAAATTCAATTTCTATTCCAATCTCAAGCTCACTTTCCTTGCCCTCCCACAGCTCAAGTGCGAAATCATATTGTCTCCTATTGACAGCTTGTTCTATTTTACCACTTTGTTCTTGGGGATTGATTGCCGTTAAGATTCCTTGATACATTTTTATACTCGCAATTACGCACCAAATGTTTGCCCATAGGCTTTGGTTCTTTGGTTGCTATTGTTGTTGGAATTGCCAAAGTAGCCACTTTTGCCAGCGTTGCTAGCCGCTCCAGCACCGCCCATAGTTTTGTTATTAGAGAAGCTATTTTTGCTTCGCTCATAGGCTTGTGGGGATTTATAGTTGCGTTGTGCGTTTTGTTGAAAGTTTGGATTATTAAAGAGTTTGTTCCCAATGTAACTCCCTAAAATCGCGCCAGCCGCAGAAGCTAAAATCGCTCCACCAAGCCCAAGCCCACCGCCATTTGGGTTAGTAAGTTCGCTTGTGTTAGAATCAATCTTTTGCTCCTCTAGTTTGATAAGCGCGTCAATTTCGTTTTGACTAAGCATTCGCTCATTGCCATCTTTTGACTTTAAGAGCACGCGAGTTTCATCGCTTGGATATTCCTCTAGGACTTTGTAAGTGCCATCTTCTTGCTCCTCGATGATGACAAATGCCCCGCTTTTTTGAGAAGTTTGTAAAATTTGAGAATCTTTATTGCCTGTGTTTTCACACCCTTGTAAGGCAAATGCCACTGCCACACCGATTCCGCCTACCATTGCATAATCTTTGATTTTTCGTAGTTTCATTTTTTACCTCTTACGCCATTTGTGTTTTATAAAGAATTATAAAATTTTTAGAATCTAATGTCAATTTAAGCAAGCAAATTGACATTAGGTTTGATGTAAAAATTTCAAATTTTCTTAAATCTTTAAGTTAAAATTAAGTCAAAAGTTACCAAAATCCACAGGTATTTTTATTGAAAATAAAATGGCGATTACATTTAACCAAAGCTAAAATCCATAATACAAATGCGTTATCTAGTTAGATTCACTACTATAAATCACGCACAAAATCCTTCATTCACAGCACAAAGGGCGTATCTTGATACACGCAGAAATTTAGCCAATTTGCAAATATCACACTTGAATCTGCCCTCCAATCATAGCGCAC
>CAKVEH010000031.1 GCA_934728205.1 uncultured Helicobacteraceae bacterium | reverse complement strand
GAGCTATATCTTTGGGAGTGGGGATTATAAAAAGGCTGTGGAGAGTTTAAAAGGTTAAAATCAATAGATTCTAAACATAAGAGTCAAGTCAAACTACAAATCAAAACCCAAAAGGACAAAAATGCAACCATATTTCCCACTTGATATGAGCGAAGAGGCACTCAAAGCACGCGTAGCAAAGGAGTTTTTTTCACCATTTGATTACGAACCTTTTGGTAAAATCGACTTTAGCATAAGCTATTCTAGCGGGACACTTTTTGAGTCGCTTACATTTCTATGGGCAGAGGCAAAAGCGGGCAATAAAAGCAATATTTACGCCTCTTTTGTCCAGCTGATTTTGACTATCGACAAAGCGGATTTGTATGAGAATATGCTACCTCCAGCGTTTTTGGGCGCGTTTGATTGTGAGAAAATCGCCTTTATCCCATACCACGAAATAATGAGCGTATTTAGCCAAAATGATTTTAATTGGAATGTCGCCCCTAGCGATTACACGACTAAAGAATTTAAAAACTTGCACACCAAAATTAAAAGCCTACTAGAAGAAAAAAGCCTTATTTTTGATTTTGCAAAATCCAAAGCGGAGTTAGAAAATTTCATCGCTACAAATTTCACCCTAAGCAACAAAAATCTCTCCAAAATCCCCATAACCAAAAACAATTTTATCGCCATCTACACCAAATGGCTAGCGTGCGTGAAGCCTAGTATTAGCATTGATTGGGAGGCGGAGAAGCCAGAGATTTTGGATAGCGATTTTTATCTCGCAGATTTGTTAAGCTATGACAACACCACCAAAGCAATCTATGAAAACCTTAGAATCTTGCTTGATAAAGACCATTATCGTATCGCCATAGAGAAGCTAAAAAGTGGCAGGCTAAACATTAGCGAAGTATTTTTCAAAGATAGCCAAAAAGCGCACAGCAAGTTTTGGAATATCTATGAGCGACCGCCCAAAGAGGAATTTTGGGATTATATCATTAAGCGGCGCGATTTACTCGTCCCTCAAGACATTAGAGAGCGCAAGGGAGCGTATTTCACTCCGCAAATATGGGTGCAAAAAGCGCAAGATTATCTAGCATTAGCCTTAGGGGAAGATTGGCAAGATGAGTATTATATTTGGGATTGTGCCGCGGGGACAGGCAATCTCCTAGCAAATCTAAGCGATAAATACAAAATTTACGCGAGCACGCTAGATAAAGCCGACATAAACATCATCAAAGAGAGAATCAACAACGGCGCAAATCTTTGCGAGGAGCATATTTTCCAATTTGATTTTTTAAATGATGATTTGTTTGATAAAGTTAATGAAAAAAGTGGCGAGATTCTAACAGAATCCAAACTCCCAAAATCCTTGCAACAAATCATAAAAAATGAGCCACATAAGCTAGTGGTTTTTATCAATCCGCCATATGCGGAAGCGACTACTGCTAGACAGGTTACAGGCACAGGGGAAAATAAGGCAAAAGTCGCGCGAGAAAATATGATTTGTGAAAAATATAAAATCAGCTAGGCAAGGCAAATAACGAGCTTTTTGCGCAATTTTTTATGCGAATCTATAAAGAGATTCCAAACTGCATTTTGGGGAGCTTTAGCACATTAAAATATCTAAATTCTACAAATTTTATAAAATTTAGAGAAACTTTTGAGGCAAAATTTTTAAAAGGTTTTATTTGTCCAGCTTGGACATTTGATAATGTCAATGGGCAATTCCCTATCGGATTTTTAGTGTGGAATTTGGGCGATAAATCATAGAGATACGCGATTTTTGATATAATTTATGCGATAAAATCTAAAAAGGAGTGCAAAATGACTATCACACTAGAAAATGTAAATGCTGAGACTTTGCAAGTGATTGAGAGTTTAAAGGGCTTTAATAAAAAGCTAAAGATTCTAAAAAGCCCTAATAAAGACACGCTAGAAGCGATTAAAGAGAGTGAGAAAATCGCCAATGACATTAAAAAAGGCAAGAGAAAGCCATACAACTCGTGGAAAGAGGCAAAAGAGGCATTGCTAAATGTATAGAATCGATTGGACAAGCAAATTCAAAAAAGATTATAAAAAAATCACTAAACAAGGTAAGGCTAAATCGTGGATAGTGTAATTGAAAAGCTAGAGAGAGGTGAGATTTTAGAATCTAGATTACAAGACCACGCTTTACAGGGAATCTATAAAGGCTTTAGAGAATGCCACATAGAGCCAGATTTATTGCTAATCTACAAAAAGCAAGATGATATTTTAGTGCTTACTTGCCTGCGTGTAGGTTCGCACAGTGAGTTATTTTAGGACAGCCAATGCAAGTTACACTTGATATATATAATGAACGCGCAACGCTTATCGGGGTAAAAAGACTACATAGCGACTTGCCACCAAGTATCAATAAATGGATAAAAACTTTTGAACATAAAGAAGATACAATAGGTTTAATGGTAAGTGCATCGCCAGATTTTCAACACAATAAACAATTAGCAATTTTATCAAAACAACAAGAGAGATATTGTTTTTGTATTACAAAATACAATTTGATTCCATTTTGTGTATATTTCGCTGTGCGCCACGCCATCAAAGCGTCTTGGATAAACGACAGAGACCAATTTCTCTATCCAAATAAAAAATGGCAAAAGGACAAAGAATTTCAAAACGACTGCCTAGCATTTGCCATCTTTCACTCCCAAAATCGCATAAGCGCAAATCAACCGCAACATTGTCATATTGAGCGTAGCGAAATATCTCAAAGCAAAAACAATGAATCCATAAACCACTTTATCCCCTTTAGCGAAAAAGAAGTCAATGCAAAATCTCGCTTCACTTCGCATTTTTTACACGACTTTATCAATGGTAAATGTGCTACTTCTCGCAATGACACCCATCCTTGTCATACTGAGCGAAACGAAGTATCTCAAAATGTAGATTCCACAAAAAACAATAGAGATATTTCGGCTTTTTCAAAGCCTCAATATGACAAATCGCGTAGCAAATCACAAAGCGAAAAGCTATTTGAATTAGAATCCGAGCTAGAATCATTTATCCCAACTAAACCCCTAGAATTTAGCCAAGAGGCACAAGCAGTATTTGAAGCAGGGCTAGAACTATGGAAATATTATCACACAAGCGCAAGTGATAAAACCTCCCCTCAAAGCCTAGCCAACCCCTACGCGCCCTACAATCCAAATGCAAGTCTCTATGATATAAAAGAGTTTTTCAAAGGACGCAAAATGAACGACAAAAATGGCAAACTAAACGCCACAAGCAAAGATGAGCATTTTAACGCGCTTATGTCTAGCCTAAATTTAGCCCTTGCAAATCTCGCCAAAAAACTAGAGCCCAAAATCTATGAATATGGATTTTTAGAGGAATAAATTGACAAAGTCCTAGAGCCAAAATACAACGACCACGCGCTAAGTGGAATCTAAAGTGTTATGGGGATTGCCATATCAAGCCAGATTTAGTGCTAATCTATGCCAAAAATAAAGAAGTTTTAGAACTCATAGCTTTAGATATAATCTCACATAGCGAGCTGTTTTAGATTTAATTTACACTTATGTGATAATCCCACGCCCTCGCGCTATGAGATTCTATGCCCTCTCACCTAGCACGATATTATTTGCTTCTTCTAGTCGTTGGAGGTGCTCCCACCGCTCATCTACTTCTTTTTGAAAGAGTTCTATTATATGCTCATTTTCTTTTTTAAAGAGGTGCTTAAATCGCCCCTGCGCTGCCAAATAATCCCGCACGGGAATCACATTTTTAGGGCGATAAGTGATACGCACTTCACGCCCACCGATGATTTCAAACAATGGAAACACAAGGCTATCCACCGCCAAATCCGAAGTATCAATGGTCTTGTGTGATTCAAACTTCCATTCTGTCGTGCAGGCACTCATCGCGTTGATAAATGTCGGTCCCTCTGTATCAATCGCTTGCTTGATTTTCTTATTCATATCTTTCCATTTATTTGGTGCGACTTGCGCTACATATGGGCTTCCGTGCGCTGCCATCACAAAGAGAATGTCCTTTTTGCGCTCCTTTTTGCCATAGCTTGTGCTTCCAGCAGGTGTGGTAGTCGTGCTAGAGCCAATAGGCGTGGAGCTTGAGCGTTGCCCGCCTGTGTTTGCATACACTTCGTTATCTAGGCAGATATAAGTCATATCGTGCCCGCGCTCAAAGCACCCGCTGATAAACTGAAATCCAATGTCATAAGTGCTACCATCGCCCCCAAATGCGACAAATTTTGGCTTCTCGCCGTTGTATTTGCCCTTTTTTGCCAAAGCGCGATACATTGTCTCCGCACCTGCGGCAGCCGTGCTCCCGTTTTCAAAGCCGATATGAATCCACGGCACATCCCAACTAGTGTGGGGATACACAGCGGTTGAGACTTCGAGGCAGCCTGTGGAGTTGCCGATTACCAAAGGTCCATCGACTGCGTTTAGCACTTCGCGGATAATGATGCCGTGCGCACACCCCGGACAGAGGATATGCGCTCCTTCAAATTTTTCGGCAGATTTGGAAAACTGCTTGAGATTCTTAACTTCTTTTACCATTTTTTTCTCCTTAGTTAATTTTTGATTGCGCTTGTCTTTTTGGCTAAAACACTTCTCGCATTTGACACTCATTTTTGCACTTTTTGCTTCTTGCTAGAATTTAAATTCTAGCATTTGTGGTGCTGCTTTGCATAATCATCTGCCCTGCGAATGAAGCACACCAAGTGCGCACCGCAGTGAAGTAGGGCAAAAGGATTGTGCGAATTGATTACCCAAAGGCGAATTTCTCACTAAAAGAAACTCATCTTTGGTCCTCGCAAGCCTACGAATTGTTGCGCAGCGTGCGTTAGCCTCCCCTCCTTTGCGTCTTTATGGATTTCAGCCAAAATCTCGCCCAAATCCTTTTGCGTCATATCGCGCTCGCCAAGCCCATAGATATAGTTGCTTAGCACGGGGCGATTTTGCGCACTGCCATTGCCACTGCTACCAAAGATTGCGCCATACAACGCCGCGCTTACCTCATTAAAGAGTGCGCCCATAGCCCCAGCAGGCAGGCTTTTATCCAAAATCGCCACCGCTTTGCAATGTTTCAACGCCTCTCCCACTTCGATATAGGGAAATGGGCGAAAGACTTTGAGGCTTATTACACCAGCTTTGATTCCATTTTTGCGTGCGTTTTGCGCTGCTACGCGGGCGGATTCTGCAGTCGTGCCAAGCGCGAAAATCGCCACTTCTGCGTCTTGCATATCATAGCATTCTACGATATTATGCTCTCTACCTGTAAGGCTAGTAAATTCGCCAAACACGCGCTTTATGACTTCAGTAGAATTCATTAGCGCGTTGTGAAGCTGGGCTTTATGCTCATAGTGCCACTCCTCCTCTGCTTGCGCTCCGTAAGTAACGGGGTGGGCAAAGTCAAAAAGCGGATTTTTAGCCTTATATTCGCCGATAAATTCGTAAGCCTTGCTATCGCTTAGCGGGCGGACATTTTGGGCAGTGTGCGAGCAGAGGAAGCCATCTTGATTTACGATTACAGGGAGGCGCACGCCCATATCTTCGGCGATTTTAAACGCCATAAGGTTTAAATCATACGCGTCTTGTGGATTATACGCGCAGAGGTTTATCCAGCCCGCATCGCGCCCTAGATACATATCACTATGGTCGCCGTGAATGTTTAGAGGCGAAGCAAGTGCGCGATTTACGAGGTTTAGCACGATAGGCAGGCGCATACCAGAGGCTTGATAAAGCACTTCTATCATAAGCGCAAACCCCTGCGAGCTAGTCGCAGTCGCCACGCGCCCGCCCGCTGCTGCTGCGCCTACACACGCACTCATAGCGGCGTGTTCAGATTCTACAAGTAAAAACTCACCATCAATGTAACCATTGCTTGTGAATGTCCCGTAATTTTGCACGATAGGTGTGGAGGGCGTGATAGGATAGGCTGCGACTACATCGATTTGGGCTTGGCGCATCGCTTGGCAGGCTGCCATATTGCCATCCCACACGACTACTTTGTCTAGTTCCATTTCTTTTGGCATATTCTTCTCCTTTTTGTTGTTTTAGCGATTTAGATTTGAGAATCTAGATTCTATGTTTGCGCGCTAATTTGGCTCACTAGCGGGCTTTTTTGCCTCTTTTTTAGGCCAATTCCCTAACGCGTTATCATTGCTTTCATTATTATCAAACATTAGTAGGGATTTTGGGTTGGTCGGGCATACGCTCACGCACACACCACAACCCTTGCAATGCTGATAATCCACGCCGCGCATTTTTTCCTCGCGCACCAAAATCGCCGCATCAGGACAATACACCCAGCAATTAAAGCAATTTATGCAAATATCCATATTATGCACGGGCTTATCCACACGCCAATGCGCCACACTCGTGCCATAGGAGCTCTCCTTCGTATAGCTTCGTTTGTTATTATGCTCTCTTAGTGCTTCTCTGCCATCTTCGGCAAAGGGAAAAAGCACCGAGCCCATTTCTAGTTGCGTCCAATCTTTCATTTGACACCTCCTTTTGTTGTTTAAATTTTAAAATGTGCAAAATCTAGTGGCGATTTTGCGCTACTTCTTTGTGCTACTTTACCGCGTTATACGCCTGCTCGATTGCGCTCATATTTGCGTCAATGATATTTTGTGGGAGCTTTTTGCCTAGCACTTTTGTAAAAGCCTTTTTGAAAAATTCTAACTCAAGGCTTTGAGAGATTTTGATAAAAGCCCCTAGCATTGGCGTATTTGGGATAGGCTTGCCAATGGTGTTGAGCGCGATTTTGATACAATCTAGCACATAGAGTTCTTTGCCCGCTAGCTCGGGCTTTTTTGCCACAAGCTCATCTTTGCTTAAATGTGTGGTGATGATGTATTTGGTGCTAGGCTTGTCATTAGCACAAATATCGGTGATAAAGACAATCCCCGGGTCAATCACAAGCACATAATCTGGCTCCATATATTTTTCGTGGTTTAGGATTGGGCTATCATCGATTCTGTCATACGCGCTCATCGCCGCACCACGCTTTGCTGAGCCATATAGTGCGAATGCTTGGACTTCTTTGTCCGTGCTAGCAAAGACATCTGCTAGCCCTTTTGCACCCGTTACCGCGCCCTGTCCAGCGCGAGAATGCCACCTGATTTCTAGCATATTGCCTCCTTATTCTTAAAGACTTATAAAAAGGTTTATAAAAAACTTTTTTACTAAAATGACATTATAAATGCCAAAACATAAAAAGTCAAGTAAGAATAATAAGAAAATTAAAAAAATATTTACACTTTTTTATGATTTTACATAAACTAGATTCTAGCGTTTGAGGTTAAGTGCCTCTTTGATAAGCTCATCGCCTGTGGTAAAAGCTCTAGCATTCATCGAATATCCGCGTTGCATAACAATCAAATCCGTAAGTGCCTCACCCACATTTACATTGCTTGTCTCTAGCTTTTTATACATAACGGTGCCAAAGCGCAAATTTTGCCCGTCCCAACCAAGCAATGGTTTCCCACTTGCGATATGCGCGTCTTCTCCATTAGTAATCTCTGTCATTTCAAAAAGATTATTTCCCACTTTTTTAAGCCCTTGGTCATTGACAAAGGCTGAGATTCCTACACGCCCCATAACTTCAGTTACACCATTAGTAAATGAGAGAAATATAAGCCCATCTTTATCAATACGCAAATTTGCCAAATGCCCATCATTCTTGCCGTCTTGCTCAGTTTGCAAAATACTCGATTCCTGATAAGGACGATTTGTAGTTTTTAGATTCTGTGTATTTGCGATATTATATGCTATCTCGCCACTATCAAAAGGCACAGAAATAGGCTCTGCAATCGCATTCCCTGCTTCATCGAATTCTAATTTATGTGTGATTTGCTCGCCTAGCGGGATAATCCCATCTTTATCAAAAATACGCGTGCGAACCTCCCAAATCTCATTTTTAGGGTCTTGAGATTCTTTATCAAGGGAGCTAAGCAAATAATAATGACTTTGGAGTAAAAATTTTCTCCCCCCTTCATCAAAAATTTCCACATTGGTTTGATAAGTAGGTGTCTCTAAATACGCACTCTCAAAAATATCTTGGTGTAACACTCTCCAACCCACAGAATCTGCTCGAGGGTTGCCTGCACTGCCTTGTGTGAGCTTTTGAAATAAATCTCCTTGATACAACACAACATCTTTTGGATTATACTCCCTGCCCTCCTCATAAGTTTGTGGTAGATTCATTGTTGATTGAGCGACTTCTTCCCAACCACCCTCATTTGGACGAGAATTGCCACTAGATTCTATCTTGCGATACACTCTGCCCTCGTAATTCACCATTTCATCGACTTTATAACTCGTATTTTGCTTCCACTCGCCTAAAGCACTTGTATCCATAACCTCCCAATTCGCACTATCTTCAAATGGATTAGAATTGCCCTCTTCTCCTATGTAGCGCACAGCCACACCATTTAGATTCAAAATATCGCCACTTTGATACATTTTGTTTGGGCTGTATTCTCTATCAATGCCACTTTTAAAGTTGTCATTGCGCCCAGAGATATGAAGTTTATCTG
The DNA here is from genome assembly GCA_934728205.1 of uncultured Helicobacteraceae bacterium. Taxonomy (GTDB): domain Bacteria; phylum Campylobacterota; class Campylobacteria; order Campylobacterales; family Helicobacteraceae; genus Helicobacter_F. The sequence continues at coordinate 1,985 of CAKVEH010000031.1, read as the reverse complement.
CTAAACTCCCGCTAATGGTTACACTACGCGTAGAAAAAGTAGCGTTAAAGACTTTCATTGCGACTTTTGGACCAACACTACCATCAGGCAATCGCTCAATATCAATACCAAGCCCGCTCTTTTGCAATAAAGCCTCTTGAAGCTCTTTAAAACTACGAAAATCCTTGCCGTAAGCAAATACATAATCTTCATTGCGCCCATTTATTTTTATGCTTATCTTAATGGTATCATACACACTTGCATTAAGTGGGTCGCCCTCTATGCTTAGGCTGTTAATATCCGCATTCATAAAAGCCTCTTCATCGAACTTTTCATCAGAATCCATATACACTTTAGTTACATTGACTGAATGCGCGCTTTTATTGATGTTTAGTGCTAAATCCACCTTTGTAGTAACCACAGGGCGAAAATATAGATTCTGTGGGATTTGAATAGGAGTAAGCGTGCCAGCACCAAGTTTCACAAAATCTTCATCAGAACCTTGAGAAGTAGTAAATATTTCATTTTCTATTTTGCCTAGATTCACGCCATACATATAGTATCCACGCGCATTGACAATATATCCCTCGCCATCACGCATAAACCCACCATCTCTAGTGAAATAAGTTTTTTGCTTGCTTTCATATCCATCATTAGTGATAGTAAATTCACCATTTTTATTCTCTCCTACGACAAGCCACCCCTTGCCAGAATATGCGACATCAAAATCACCATCAGTATTTTTATAACTCCCGCTTCTTGTCGAAATAGCGTTGCTTGCTTTTGTCGTGCCGTAGTTGAAGTCATTGCTCACAGGCGAAGTGGAATTAAGCGTTTCCATTGGTGCGGCAAAAAGACTTTCAAATTGTGGCACATTCTCTCGATAACCTGTGGTATTAACATTGGCAATGTTATTTGCCAGAGAATCTAGTCCAAACTGATGCGTCCTAATGCCACTTGATGCGTTGATAAGCGTAGAGTTCATCATAGATTCCTTTAAAATTTAGAGTGCTTGTCGCTAAAATGCACTTTGTCGCTCATAAAACTCAATCGCACTTTGAAGTGGCAAAATCATATCACCCATTCTCATCATTGGTTTGCCATTATCAAAGATAATACTTTGCACTTCGCCTCTGCCAACTCTGGCTCCGTGATATTGGCTCGTTATTTGGTCGTAGTTGTATTCAGCCCTTACATTGTAGCTCCCTGTTGGAGCTTGCTTGCCATCATCGCCTAGCCCGTCCCAAACAAACTCTAAATATCCGCTTTTACCATCATAATTACGCAACGGCAAAGTGCGGACAAGCTCGTTTTCTTGGCTATAAATATACACATTTGGATTGCCTTTTTGTGAATCAATTTTTTCATCAAAAAATATTTGGAATTTTACACTATCACCAGAATCTAACTTCACGCCAAACACATCAGTCTCGGCAATTTTGCCAATCATCGCCACAGAATTAAGCGCGTTTAACCAAGCCATCGATTGGGTAGATTCTGCATTTGTCTTTATCCCATCTGTAAGCCCCTCTAGAGATTCTTTCATTTTAGCTTGAAATTCTTTTAACTCTTGATTGGTTTCCTTTGTCGCTTCCATTGCCTTTGCCATTTCTAGCATTGTTTGCTTGTTTTGCTCTTGCATTTCGACTTGAGTGAGTTGGGCAGTTTGTGTGATGATTTTATCCACTTCCATTGGTGCAGTTGGGTCTTGGTTTTTGAGTTGCTCCAAAAAAAGTCGCATAAACGCTTGATTATCAAGCTCATTGATATTTCTTGGATTTTGTTTATTTTTCTCGTTTCGAGCATTCGTGATACGGCAAGTGCCCGTACAAGACATTGGCTGTTCCATAATGTATATTTGCTCATGATATGAACTGCACTCGAAATGCTTTTCAGTACAGCCTGATCAGCTGTCTGTTCATATCCTGTTTCTTTCATATACTCACCAAGCAAAGGAGACGTTTTCGTAAAGGGGAGCGATTTAATGATCCACGCCCTCCCAAGGC
>CAKVEH010000030.1 GCA_934728205.1 uncultured Helicobacteraceae bacterium | reverse complement strand
ATAAAGCTATGAACAAGATGATAAACTCAAAATCTTTGCCAAAATCTAGGCAGGACACTTCGCAAGAATCTAAGCAACAATCTAGGCAAAAATCCAATCAAAATTTCGCGCAAGAGTTTTCACAAGATTTGTCGCAAGATTTTTCACAAAAAGTAGGGCTAGATTCTCAAGCGGGGGGAGATTCTAAAACAGCCCTGCTAGAAGTTAGAGATTTGTGCTTTTGGCATTTTGTAGGATTGCAAAAAATACACATTTTAAAACACATTAGTTTTTGCCTTGAGAGGGGAGAGATTTTAAGCATTTTGGGGCGCAATGGTGCGGGGAAGACGACATTGCTAAAATGCCTTTTGGGATTTTTAAAAAGCAGTGGGGACATAAGATTGCAAGGGATTCATATCACGGAGCTTGGACGCACTATGTGGGATAAAGTATCCTATGTCGCACAGACTAAGGGTGCAATCCTGCCTATAAGCGCGCTTGAAATGGTGGTGCTAGGGCTAAATAATGCTATTAAATTTCAGCCAAAAGAGGAGCATTTCGCCCGCTCCCGTGAAGTGCTAACCGAACTAGGAGTATCCCATCTAGCGGATAAAAACTGCTCTTCGCTAAGCGGAGGAGAGCTCCAAATGGTGCTTTTTGCCCGTGCTTTAGTAAAACGCCCACAGATTTTAATCCTTGATGAACCAGAATCAAACTTAGATTTTGCTAATCAAAAGATGATTTTAGACACGCTAAAATGCTTAAGTAAGCAGGGCGTATCTATCGTGCTAAACACGCATTTCCCAGCCCACGCACTATTTTTATCACACAAGGTTTTGTTGCTTTCCAAACTTCACAATGATGGCAAAGTAGATTCTAATGCGGTCTTTGGCACAAGCACAGATTTGCTCGACAAATCGCATTTAAGCAATCTCTATGGCGTGCCATTAGAGATTCACTCTATGGGTGCTAGGGATAAGGAAAATGGATTTGTGGTGCGGATATAAGATTTTAGATTTTTAGGTGTGTTTGGGATTTTTGAGAAATTTTGAGAATTTTTGGAATCTGTGCGCGAAATTTTTACATAAAATTTACTTGGTAAATGATTTTTATAAAAAAAAAACACTATAATGAGCGTGTATCCTATGGATAACCCACTAAGACATAGGATACCCCTAGAGTCGCCATAACTTGTTATGCCGACCACTGAAAGACTTTCTTTTTCGTAACCTCCTTTCAAAAAAAAAAGAAACTAATGCAACCAAGCAGAATAAATATCCAATGTATTTGGCATAGCAAGGGCAACTCGGGGATAATCCCCGCTTTGTTTCATTCTTTTGTTTTTTGTATATTTATCTTTATATGGATAGATTCCACATAGCATAAGCAGTGTAAAACTTACAGCACAAACTTTAGCTAAGGGGAATCTTTGAGCGATAATTTCACTAAGCATAATTTTGCCAAACGCCATTTTTTCAAACACAACCATAATCTCTTTAAAAACACCTTAGGGCATTTTTTAGCCATTTTTACCATTGTCGTGTGGGGAAGCACTTTTAGCTCGACAAAGGCGTTGTTAAGCGATTTTGCACCTGCGGAGATTCTCTTTATCCGCTTCTTTTTGGCGTATATATTCCTCGCACTTTTGTGTCGTAGAGCCATCGCCTTTCGTGGCGTGAAAAACGAACTATTATTCGCAGGAGCTGGGCTTAGTGGCTCGTGTTTGTATTTTTTGCTAGAAAATATCGCACTTCATTACACAAGCGCGTCAAATGCCTCACTTTTAGTCGCATTTAGCCCCATTACCACCGCGCTTTTGTCGTGGTTTCTCTTTGGTAAAAGGCTTGGGCGATTTTATGCGCTTGGCTTTGGGCTATGCTTTGTAGGCATTATGCTTGTGGTGCTAAATGGTAGCTTTAGCGTGGAAATCTCCCCGCTTGGCGATATGCTCTGTATTTTGGCGGGACTTACTTGGTCGGTTTATACGATTATCTTGGAGCGACTTTTTGGCGTGTATCGCGGGGAGAATGCTATCGCAATGACGCGCAAAATCTTTTTTTATGGACTTATTTTCACACTTCCTTTTGCGCTGTGGCAGAGCGTGGAGTTAGGCGGTGGAGATTTTAGCAAGATTATAGAATCTTCGCGCTTTAGTAATCCCACAAACGCGCTAAACTTGCTCTTTTTGGGGCTTGTGGCAAGCGCGCTATGCTATCTAAGCTGGAATGCCTGTCTAAAGCGACTTGGCACGCTACAAGCGAGCGCGTATATCTATGCGATTCCTGTGGTGGGTGTATTTATCGCTACACTCACTTTAGGCGAGTCTCTCACACCATTTCTCATTATCGGTGGGATTCTCACTTTGCTTGGGCTTTTTGTCAGCCAAAAGTAAGCCAATTAACAGAATCTAAGAGGCTAAAAGCTCAGCCTACCCTCAAGGAACACGCTGCGCCCAGCTCCGATTAAAAATCCATATCCCGCTACACTATCGCTCGCATCTCCGTTGTAATAGCTATAATAAAATGTATCAAAGACATTACGCACACCCGCACTCAAAGAGAAATCTCTTAGTTTAAAATTTAGCCCAATGTCTGTGAGGCTATAAGCTGGGATGGTTTTTTGTCCATTGCTTGCTCTTGTTTGAGGTCGTCCACCTGTGGTAGTGAAAGTCTCAATATCTTTACTTTGTCCATAGAAGCTATTTTGTATCCAGATTCCAAAGATTGCATTAAGATTATAATTAAGCCCAATAGTTGCTTTATAATTGCTTACATAAGGAATAAGTAAGTTTTTCACACTTGCGCCATTATTGCGTAAGATTCTCGCATCAATGTAAGTAAAACTCTCACTAAAGCTTAAAATTCCATCAAGCAAATACTGCTCGGAGAAAATCTCCACGCCAGCTCTTTGTGTCTTATCGTAATTTCCATAAACTACGCCACTTGCGGAATGTGCGTTACCAATAGTGTAAAATTCATTGCTAGTAAGTGTATAAAACGCGCTCGCGCTCAATGCCACACTACCCCAAAAATCTTTTAACCCTAACTCAAAGGTGTGATACTCCTCTTGCTTTAAGTTCGTTGTGATGTAATTGTTACCACTGCGTGTAAGCATAGAGTTTGGAGAGGGAGAGAAAAATCCTTTTTCATATTTGACAAATATATTGCCATTATCGCTGTATTTGAAGTTTGGTGTAATCTCTAAGGCATAGTTATGCAGAGAATCTTTTACATATCCGCTTCCGTTAATTTGTATCGGGTTTGGCATCGGCATCATAGTAATCGTTTGCCGATTACGCACATCTATGTCATAGTAAGCATATTCATATCGCACACCGCCTGTAAGAGATAATCGCTTGTTAAAATCGTATTTTTCTAATACAAAAATCGCGCTATTCCATTTGTTGCCATTAAAGGCGATGTGCATTGGGTGATTATACGCGGTAATAGTGCCCGCTCCGCCACTTGCTTTAATGAGTTGCTCCATTGTGCGATTGCTTATTTGATAGATAGATTCTAATCCAAACATAAAGCGTCCATTGGTATGATGTAAGTCATATTTAGCATTCACTCCAGCCTTTTGGTCGTTAAAAAGTGAGCCACTTTGGTCAGCAGAAGTCGTGCTAAAAGTATTATTCATATAGCTATAGTTTGTAAGATTGGTTATAGAATCATCATAAGTGATTTTATTTAAGTGATAAAACGCGCGTAAGTCAAATTTGGCATTTTCACTTAGAGCTTTATCCCACGCTAGACTTACATCAAGTCGGCGTTGGGAATTATTCATTAGTCCATTACCCGCTGTGCCTCTATCAGACTTACTTGGATTTGCTATATCCTTAAAGGAATTATTCGGCGTGGTGCGGATAATCCCTGCGAAATAATCTATATCAAAGCTAAGACTAGAATCAGGGCTAATGTCCTTTGTGAGTGAAAACGAACCCTGCGCGCCATTAGTCCTATCGCCTAGTCTTGGTCCTCCTCTATCGATATAGGCTGCGCTCGTAGTGATATAAGTGCCCTCGCCAATCTTCCCACCAACGCGCACATCGGCGTTATAATTATTCCCCACACTAGCAATGATATTAGAATAGCCAAGCCCTGCGCTAAAATATGGAATCTCATATCTTTTTTGTGTAAGGATATTAACAACCCCCCCCCTCGTGCCATTACCATACATTACTGCGCCACCACCGGGCAAAACCTCAATAGATTCTATGCTATTTGGCGAGAGTGTATTCAGTGGCGTAACGCCGTGGCTAGAATCTAGCATATTAGAATAATTCCCATTGATGAGCACCTGCACGCTTGTGTTAGCGCGATTACCCTGCCCTCTTAAATCTAAATTGCTCCCTAAGCCTGTATTTGCCAACCCCACAAAAGGTATATAGCGAAATATTTCCTCACTTGAGCGATAGCCTTTTTCTGCGATTTGCTCTTTATCAATCTTATACACACTACGATTAAGCTCATCAAGCTCTGAGCGCATAACTTGCGCTGTAACCGTAGATTTACCAAGTTTAGCTTCTTGCATACCCTCTTGCTTAGACATTTCATCATTAGCCAAAAGATTAGCACTCAATGCCAATGCGAGTGAAGTAGAAATATATCTTTTCATACTTAATCCTTTAAAATATTTTTCACACAAAGATTGTGCGAAAGGATTATAACAAAAAATAATGATTTTTATTTATTATAAAAGATAATTTTTAAGTAAAATGCTTATATTGTTATGTTTTTATTCGGTAGTATTTTGTCTTAATTTATAAAATAGGAATTAAAAAGTTTTTTATAAGAGAGTGGCATTTAAAAACAACCCTATTTGTCTTTGCTTAGTAGGGATTAAAAATTGCTTAAAATCAGCTAAAGTGCAAAATCCATAACTTAAGGAAACCTAACAATGAGATATTTAATGATTGTAATGCTTGCATTTACCCTAGCACAAGAGGCAAATGACAGGTATAACACAATGCTTTTTAGCGATAGTTACACGGAAGTGCGCAAGGGTATATCACTTGGAGCAGATATTGAAGCGAGATTGCGCGATAGCACTCCGCTTTATGACGCAGCAAGAAAAGGGAATCTAAAAATCGTAAATCTCCTAATCCAGCGCGGGGCAGATGTCAATGCTGTGTGCCACGGTGAGACAGCATTACTTAAAGTCGTGGCATTAGGCGATGTCAAAGTGGCAAAAGAACTCATCAAAAAAGGAGCGCAAGTCAATGTCGCCGATGAGCATTTGGGGAATACGCCACTGCACTACGCCACAAAAAACAACCATAAAGAAATGATAGCATTACTACTTTCACGCGGGGCGGATATGTATGCGCCAAATTTCAGAGGCGAAACGCCAGCAGGCAAGGTTTTAAAAGACAAATCTGTCCCCGCCATTAGCATAGAAAACGAACATCTTGTGCTAAAGGCAAATTCTTTTAATCTCTCTAAAGGCACGGTAGCTCTTAGTATAGACAACAAAACACAAGAGTTTTTAGACATTTCCCACCTTGCGCTGTATATGGATGGGAATCTCATAACCGATGGAAACGCAAATAAAAAGCTCCCTCCACATTCTTCGGCTGGTGTAGGCTCGCTAGCTATTCCAGCGGATGTGTATGAAAAAGCAAAAATACGAAAATCAGGCAATACAACCGTAAAATACGGATTTGCCGTAGAATATGATATAGGCGGTGTGCGAAAAAATCTCTACAAAAGCACTGAAACGCAATTTAAACTTTGGTAAAATATCTATCTTAAACAAAGCAAGGAGTAAGCATTGAAAGTTAGTGTGGTTTTTGGTGGGATAAGTTTTGAGCACGAGATTAGCATTGTGAGTGCGATTGCGCTTAAAAAGGTTTTAGGCAACGACATAGCCCATTTTATCTTTTTAGATTCTGCGCATCGTTTTTGGCTTATCCCAAGCAAAAATATGAAATCCTCATTTTTCGCCAAAGGAGAATATAAAACTCAATGCAAGGAGATTTTCCCTACATTTGCAGGATTTTATTACACCAATACACTTTTTAAAACACGCAAAAATATCCATATCCAAACTGCTTATAGCCTCATACACGGTGCAGATGGCGAAGATGGAATCCTAAGTGCATTGTTTGAATTTTACAAGATTCCCTATATTGCGCCACGAGTAGAAGCGTGTGTGCTAAGTTTTAATAAAACTTTAACAAAGCTCTTTTGTGCTGAACGCAAAATCAAAACCCTGCCCTATCAAGTCTTACACACTCACGACTTTGAGTTTGATAAAAAACTTAGCGATTTCACTCCAGATTTCCCCTATCCTGTGATTGTGAAACCAGCGAGACTTGGAAGCTCTATTGGTGTGAGTGTGGTTACGGAGCAAAAAGAGATTGCTTATGCCATTGAGAGTGCATTTGAATACGATGAATGCGCGCTCATTGAGCCTTTTATCCAAGATATTAAAGAATACAATCTCGCAGGGTGCAAGATAAAAAACGATAGTGGCGAAAATGAGTGGATTTTCTCCCTTATCGAAGAGCCACAAAAAGGCAAGTTTTTAGACTTTGAGAAAAAATATTTAGATTTCTCGCGCACACAGCAGATTCTCCAAGCGGATATAAGTGAGAATCTTCGTGTAAAGATTCAAGAAAATTTTAAGCAAATTTATGAAAGTGCCTTTGAGGGAGCAGTTATCCGCTGTGATTTTTTTGTGATTGATAATGAAGTCTATCTTAACGAAATTAACCCTATTCCGGGTTCTGGGTCAAATTATTTATTTAAAGACTTTAAAAAAGTGCTCAACTTACTTAGCGCAAATCTCCCACATAAAAAACACATAAAGATTTCCTATGCTTACATAGAAAAAATCCAGCGTGCCAAAGGCAAATAAACTCCTCTAACTTAAATTTCCTTAAACGCTAAAATCTGCGCATTATAATGCGATATACAAAAAATAAATTTGGAATGACTTTGGCGTTTAAAAACTTAAAAAGAGAGTGTGTATGGCGATAAAAAACATTACATATATAAATCAAACATTCCCATTAAGCTATGAACTCCACAATCTCCAAGTAAAAAATCCGCGCGGTATGCTGGTATTTTTACACGGATGGGGAAGTAATAAAGAGCTAATGAAGCAAGCCTTTAGCAAAAGTTTTGCAGAGTTTGTGCATTGCTATGTGGATTTACCCGGCTTTGGTGGAAGTCCCTGTGATAAGGCACTTTACACGAATGATTATGCCAATATTATGGAGTTATTCTTATACCAACTACAACAAAGCGTGAGTGATATTGATTTAAGCGCGTTTATCCTTGTGGGACATAGCTTTGGTGGGAAAGTTGCACTTTTGCTTACCAATGCGCTTAGTCTTCGCACTCTTATCTTACTTTCTAGTGCTGGAATCTTAACGCCCAAATCATTTAAAACGCGTATAAAAATCGCCATTGCCAAAGTCGCCAAAACTCTAGGACTAAATGCCAAAGCCCTGCGCTCAAAAGACGCTGACAATCTTAGTGAAGCAATGTATCAAACATTTAAAAATGTCGTTAATGAAGACTTTAGTGAGCATTTTAAAGTCTGCAATGCTCAAAGTTATGTCTTTTGGGGGACACAAGATGACGCCACGCCACTAAGCAGTGGAGAAAAAATCGCCAACCTATTGCCAAATGCCTACTTTTTCGCGCTTGATGGCGGACATTATTTTTTCTTAAATCAAGCTGGCGTTATACAATCTTACTTTACACATAAAAATACTCCTAAAGAGGCTTTAGATTCTAAAATTTCGCTACAATCTTATGAAGTGCAATCAAATCAATCGCACGATTTAGATTCTCTTACTTGTTTGCATATCCTTGTGTATGGTAAGGTGCAAGGAGTTGGTTATCGTAAATTTGCCAAAGCTAAAGCCGATGAGCTGGGCATAAAGGGAAGCACACAAAATCTCCAAGATGGAAGCGTAGAAATCTATGCCCAAGCTAAAGAGCAAACGCTACAAAGTTATTGTGAGATGTTAAAAAAAGGACCATTGCGAGCAAATGTCTCACATATACAATCGAGCCGTGAAGAGAGAAAAACTTTCAGTGAATTTAGTATATTGCGAGGATAATAAATGAGTGATGAATACATTTTAGGCGTTGCCACGCGTTTTATTTTAAACCTTGAAATAGCATTTTATTTTATCACGCTGTTGCAATGGTATAATTACAGCCTCTTTCGTGTCTTTTTCCGCCATCATAAGCCACTTTGGCATATTTGGTTTTTTCTCTTGCCTGTTGGGGTGTTTATAACGCTTGATATTTTTGGGTTTGAGAAATATTGCATTGTTGTTGTGGGTGTGCTTTTTGTGGCATTGTGCTCGTGGCGATTTTCACAAGATAAACCTTTAAAATTCACCAAAAGGGTGATAAGATTCTTTATTTTGTGCTTTTTATTTTTAACCCTAGATGAAACATTGAGTTTTGCTTTTGAGGCAAATACGCCTATTTCTCATATCCTCCCGCTTATCTTTGGATATATTGTGTCTAAGACTTATGAATTTGTCCTTATGAAGCAGTATAAAAAAATGGCAAAAGAGAAGCTAGAGCGGCTTAGTAGGTTAAAAATTATAGCAATTACAGCAAGCTACGGAAAGACAAGTATTAAAAACTATCTTAGGCAGATTCTTGGCGCGCAATACGCTGTATATGCTACACCACGCAGTGTTAATACACTCACAGGCATTATCTCAGATATTAACGAGAATCTTACCTATACCACAGATATTTATATAGCCGAAGCTGGTGCGCGTCAAAAGGGCGATATTGATGAAATCGCGCAATTTTTAAACCCGCAATACGCCATTATCGGCGAGATTGGCGAGCAACATTTGGAATACTTCAAAAACCTCGCAAACATTGTGGAGACAAAATTTGAGCTTTTACATTCTAACAGATTAAAAAAAGCATATATTTATGAAAAAAATCTCTTGCCCCACGATTTTGATACTATCAAACCACGCAATACAGAGTTCTACCCCGCAGCGTGCCGTAATGTCAATGCCACGCTCGATGGCACGACATTTGAGCTCAAAATCAAAGACAAATGGGTGGAGTTTGAGACGCAGATTCTAGGCACATTTAACACACACAATATCGCTGTGGCAGTAAGTCTCGCCACTGAACTTGGAATGAAAAGCGAAGAACTTGTGCGTGCTGTCAAAAGGCTTGAGCCAACAGAGCACCGCTTGCAAAAAATGGAAGTGAATCAAAAACTTATCATTGATGATAGCTTCAATGGGAATCTTAATGGAATGCTCGAAGCCGTGCGCCTTGCTTCGCTCTACAATGGACGGCGCGTAATCATCACGCCCGGTATCGTAGAGAGCACTAAAGAGGCAAATATCAAACTCGCCAAAAAAATTGATGAAGTCTTTGACATTGCCATTATCACGGGCTCGCTTAATGCGAAAGTGCTCTCTAATCACATTAAAAGTGCGCAAAAAATCATTTTGCAAAACAAAGAATCTTTGGAAACAATGCTAAAAGCCTGCACGCTTCCAAATGATTTAGTGCTCTTTAGCAATGATGCGCCAAGCTTTATTTAAGAATCTTTAATGCAAGCACTCTATTGCCCTTGGCGCGAAGCATACTTCGGGGATAAGGGCGGGGAATGTGTGTTTTGCGCAATTTCAAAAACCCCAAATGATGATGAGAAACACCGCGTATTTTACCGAGATGAAATGTGCTTCGCAGTGATGAATCTCTTTCCCTATACGCCGGGACATTTTATGATTATCCCGCACGCACATTGTAGCTCCCCTGAGAATCTAGACGCACAAGTATGGCAGCATATCCACTCTCTTTCTCAAAAGGCTTTTGAGATTCTCTACAAATATGGCGCAAGCGGGGTAAATATGGGTATGAACATACATCGTGCAGGTGGAGCGGGTATCCCAGAGCACTTGCATTTGCACTTCGTGCCTCGATTTATAGGCGATACGAATTTTATCACCACCATTGGTGAGACACGCACTTATGGCGTAGATTTTGATAGTGTGTATAAGAAAATCAAAACGATTGCCCAAAAGATTCTCTAATTTTTCTAAAGATTTATAGAGAATCTATAAAGTTCTTATTGACTTTGCAGAAATTTTAGAAAAGATTTTGTAGAAAGATTGTATAAATCCTTAAAAGATATATAGAGGGATTCTCTCAAGCGACAGAGGACTTAAAGTCCTATCTGTCTTTAAGTTTTAAACTCTTAATGAGTTTGGCATACGATTCGTATTTTGTGCGTTTCAAATATGATAACAAAGACTTTCGCAAACCTACGAGCTTAAGCAAGCCTAGACGCGATGAGTGGTCTTTGGGGTTTGCTTTTAAGTGTTGAGTTAAGTCTGCTATGCGCTGGGTTAAAAGCGCGACTTGCACCTCCGATGAGCCTGTATCGTTTTTATCTCGCCCAAATTTTGCGATAATCTCTTTTTTCTTCGCCATATCTAAAGCCATAACGACCTCCTAAATGGTATAAAATAAGCCGTGATTGTAGCATAAAATTTCTAAATTTACTCTCTCTGCAATATATTTTTTTGTTTGGTTGTGTCGCAAATTATTTCAAAGTCCCATATTGTGCATTATCATTGACTGACATTCTTAAAAATATCTATTATAATAATAAAATTGTCTCTTATTATTTAAGTTGGTTTTAAGTTTTATGGTGTTATAATCTGCCGTTCTTTCTTTTAATCAAAAATTTATGAGGATTGCACAATGAATGCCAAGAGCCTTATTTTGTGTTTAATAATAGTTAATCTTGCTTTAGCCAATGAAAAAATCTATTATGGGGGGGCGGCACTTGACTACGTTGGCGATGTAGACTGCCTTCGATGGCTCGGAGG
>CAKVEH010000029.1 GCA_934728205.1 uncultured Helicobacteraceae bacterium | reverse complement strand
CGTATGTGCTGTGTATAGCCACTGTGCCGTTTTTATCTACGACAAAGCGGACATTGCCCTTATAAATATCAAGTTTTTTATCAGCAAGTCTGTTTGTGAGTGCCGCTAAGTCAATAACCACCGCTAAGATTGCAGTTACTTCGCCTGATTTATCCACCACAGGATTGCACGTTATCACGCCGAAGAACTCATCATTGCCTATTTTTAGCATTTCAGGCGAACCAAAAGCCGAGCTACCATTTTTGATAACTTCTTGGATAGTTGGTAGCTCGACAAGCGAATCGCTCGCCTTAAGGACTTCTATCTTACCACCGCCTGTATCTTTTAATGTTAGCACCAAACGACCCTTATCGGTCAACATAAGATTATTGCCAACATCAGAATCTCTAGGATTTAACACATACAAAAAAGCATAGTTGCTCCAATGCGAATTTGCGAGCATATTTGAGATCTCATTATAGGCTTCTTTGACAAACCCTCCTCGATTCTCAACATACTCAATGCCAAGTCTCCTTGTAGAAGAGAGACCAAGCGTAGCCACCTCATCAAAGCCCGCTGTCATAAAGTTCTTATACCGCAAGATGTTGGCTTCTAGGATTTTGCGCACATCTTGGCGTATCACCTCCTTAACCTCAGCGTTAATCACCACAGTTAAACATCCTATGCCTAACGCAAAGGCTAATGACACCACAAATATAATTTTTGTGCCAATTTTAAGATTTCTGTAAAAGCTCATTGTAACTCCTTAAAAATATTGATACAGTAAGTCTCGACTCTTCTTAGCTTAAGATTAAAGAAAAGCGAACGGAAATTATACACTTCACCACCTAAAACAAATTTAAAAAATCGTCAATTTTTTTAAAATTTGCAAGTCAAAAATCAAATTTAGTGGATTTTTGCACTATGTGTGCATAGAGCTTATATTAAGGGCATTAGGGATTAAAAATTGCTTTGTTTTAAGGCAATGGAGATTTTTACTAAGGTAGGCAATGCAAAATTTTGACAAACAATCCCAAAGCGTAGAGCTAAAAGAAATAACACTAAAAAAACAACTCTGCTTGCAGGCTTTTACAAACAAACGCTACAACGAATGCGTGGCATTATGTATAGAGATTTTAAGCACTAACCACTTTGATGTGGAAATATGGAATCTCGCAGGACTCGTAATGCTCGAACTCAAAGACTACACACACGCGATTGAATACTTAAGCAAGGGGCTTAGTCTAGCGCGTGGCAACCTCGCTGAGCTCCAGCAAAACACCCCAAAAGTGCTCAATAAAGAAGATAAAGAGCAAGATGATACAAGCACCCAAAACGCACAAAAAGACACAACGCAAGATGAGGATATAAAAGCCCAAAACATCAAAGCAATGCACGCGATAGAGCAAGATAGCGAGCATAAAGCGGATTTAATGAATGACTTAAAATCCCACAACCTCGCTATCAAAGTCGCATATAGTTTGTGTGAGGGATTATGGCTTAATCTCGCTGAAGCGCACCGCCGAGCACAAATGCCAGAGCAAGCTGTGGAGATTCTCAAACTTGGATTGCAAGAAATGCCAGAATTTCAAAAAAACGCCACTTGGCATTTTAACCTTGCCAAAGCCTATGTGGATAATGAAGACGCACTAAGCTCTATTGAGCATTATAAAATCGCGTTGCAACTTGACCCAAATGATTTGGGTGCGATGTTTAACCTCGCAAACGCGCAAGTAAGCCTCTCACGATTCCCAGAAGCAATAGAACTCTATCAAATGGCTTATCAACGCGGATTTAAGCAAGCAGGGATAAATTTGGCAAATACTTACATTAAAATTGGGCTTTTTACCGATGCGATAGATATTTTTAAAGAGATTCAAAAAGATTTTGAAAATGATGCGGTGTTTTACTTCAACTACGCAAATGCGCTCAACTACGCAAATATAGAATTTGAAGAAGCAAAGAAATATTATTTGCGCGCTATTGCGCTCGATTCTAGCAATATAGATTTTGTCATAAACTACGCGCATTTCTTGCTTAAAAAAGACCAATTTAAAGAGGGATTTATGGTCTATGAAGCGCGAAAGGGCAAAAAAGATATGCTCCCAGACTTGCCAAATCTCTACAATGGTGGTGGGCAAAATAGCGTTGATTTCACAAAAAAAGTCGTGCTTGTGTATTATGAGCAAGGATTTGGCGATTGCATTATGTTTGGGAGATTTTTATGTGATATAGCCAATAACGCTAAAGAGGTAGTTTTCTTTGTTAAAGAGCCACTTGTAAAACTCTTTAGCGATATATTTGATGGGGACTTTGGGGCGAAGGTTATGGTCATCTCAAATCTTAGTGATATTGATTTAAATCGTGTGGATATAAGCATTTCATTGCTCTCATTGCCACTTGCCTTGCAAATTAAAACAAAACAAAGCGTAGGACAAAACGCCCATTATCTCGCGTATAAAAGCGAAGTAAAAAAGGCTCTTGCACGCGGAAGCCTAGAAGAAACACCGCACGATGGCTTAAAAATTGGCGTATGCTTTAGCACAGATTCTGAATTTTTAGAATCTTCACTCAAAAACACCGAGCCAAAACCACTTTTTGCAATGTTGCGTGAGATTTTCCCCACACAAGAAATCTTTTGCCTTAACCACGCGGGAGTAGATGGTGAAATTTGCGAGCGATTTAGCTTGCACGATTGCAAGGAAGAAATGAGCGATTTTTATGCTACAAGGCAGATTATAGAAAATCTCGATGTGGTGATTAGCATTGATACTGCACTCGCACATTTAAGCGCGAGTATGGGGAAAAGCACGCTTGTGCTCCTTAACAAACGCTATGATTGGCGATATGGCAATGGTGTAAAAAGCGTGTGGTATCCTAATGTGCTTGGATTCCCACAAAGTGAAATGGGGAAATGGGAGAGTGTGCTTGCAAACCTTAAAAGCTATCTTTTAAGCGCGTATAGCGAATTTGCAGATACGAGCGCAACAATACAAGATAGCAAAACAAGCGAAATAGCGCAAGAAGAAGTTAATTGAGTATTGCTATGATTGAGTGCATTGATATTTTACACCAGCTAAAAAAACTCAATCTCTTAGCACATAGCCCAAAATGGTGGTGGGTGAATGCTGGGAGCTTTGAAGTAGCCATTGGTGCAATTTTAGTCCAAAATAGCAAATGGGAAAATGTCCTAAAATCATTAGAATCTTTGCGCAATGCGGGCATTATCCCGCGCATTAGCGGGGAATGTATGGTCGATTTCACGCAAGATAGTGAAATTGAGCGCGAAAATTACACAATGATTGAAAATATCGCAAATTGTGAAGTCTCTGTGCTCGCAAGCCATATTGCAGGACTACAAAACCAAAAAGCCCTGCGCCTACAAAATCTCGCGCAAAACTTACTCCAAACTTTTTGTAACTTTAAGGATATAAAAGAGAATCTCTCGCGTGATTGGCTCTTAGCACAAAAGGGATTTGGCTTTGAGAGTGCGGATTGCGTGCTAAATTATATGTGTGGGCGTGAAATTATGGTCGTGGATAAATACACACAAAAGTTTCTTAGTGGGCTGGGAGTGGAATTTGAGGATTATGAAAATCTCCAAGCATTTTTTATGAGTGGCTTAGAAAGCGAGCTAGGGCGAGTGAGCGAGCTGTATGGAGAGGACTTTGAGAATCTTGGGCTAGGCTTTGTGTATGCACGATTTCACGGCAAAATCGTAGAATTTGGCAAAGCAAAACTTCCATACAGTGCGCTAAAATAAACCTTATCACTCTTGTAATGCGCACAGGATTTGCTACCTTATTCGCGCACTAAAAATTTATCTTCAAAATCCTTGCTATGTGTTTTCATAAAGTCTCTAGCCTCCTCCTCACTTTGGAATCCCTCAAGCATTACTCGATAAATTTCTTCATTATTAGAATCTACGCCCTTAATGATATTTACGACATAGGGCATATAAATATTGTTTTTCTCTTTTGTCTCTTGTGCGCCCTCTACACGCTTAAACGCACCAATTTGTATGGCAAATTTCCCGCCTGTAATGCTTCTTGGCGTTTCGCCTACTTCAAATTCCTCTCTTAGCATTTCATCAGCATTAAGCACTTCTTGTGAATCCACATTTACCACGCCTTGAAAGCCCACCACTTCAAGGCGAACCTTTGCTGTGCCTTTTTTCATCATATCAAGGTCTTGGGCGGCAGCTTTGCTTACATCAATTATGCGCCCCTCCACAAATGGACCTCTATCATTTATCCTCACAGTGGTTTGTTTGCCATTTTCGACATTATACACGCGCACCATAGTGCCCATCGGCATTGTCTTGTGTGCGGCAGTGTGCTTATTCATATCATATTTCTCACCACTTGCGGTTTTTTTGGCGTGGAATTTCGGACCATACCAGCTCGCTATACCATCAAAGCTATCGTGCAAATTCACTTGCTGTGGGTGATACCATTTGCCGTTTTGCTTGTAGGGCTTCATTGTGCCCTTTAATCTCTCTTTTGTATCCTTTGCGGGATTATCTTTGCTTATTTCATTAAAGGTATCACTCCACGAATCATCGCTCGCATATCCTCCTATCGTGCTTACAGAATCTCCAGCAGCGTTATATTGGTTGCTTTGCTCATAGGGAGTTTTTGAATTTTGAAACTTCGAGCTACTCATTGTAATTTGCGAACACGCGCTAAAAAACACTCCAAAAACCACACACACTTGCAATGGTATTGTTTTTGTTATTTTCATTTTATGCCTCCATTATCATTGTAATAAAATCGTTCCCTCTAAATTTGCGCCACTTACCACTCCTGTGCGGTGGTTAAACACCAAATCTTGTCCTTGTAAATCCGTCCCAGCGTTTTTAAGGGTAAAGATTCCCCGCCCTCTTAAAAGAGCATTTTTATAATCATATACGCCATCTTCACTCCATAGCCTTAAGCCATTTCCGCTTGTGTATTGCAACCCTTGAGAAAAATAATAGAATTTTTCTTGTGCCTTGACATAGGGCGCATAAACCTCTTGAAGTTTATTTTGGGAATCTGGCTGATACCCATAGAAATTAAATGCCTCATCATACTGCGCAAAGCGAAAGAGCTTTTCTCCTTTAGCGTGCAAAGCAAAAGTATCAAGCTGCAATAAAGAAAAATCAAAGTTTGTGATTTCAATATTTGGAATCTCGCGTCCAATATCTTTAATCCGCTCTTCATCATCTCTAAAGAGCACAACCGCGCTAAGACTTGCAAGAAGCAAGATGATAAAAAATCCATACACGCTACGCGAAATATTTTGCAAGTCCATTATCTTTTTCCTTATGTAAAATATGCTCTATCATTTCGCGCACTGCGCCCTTTCCGCCTTTTGTCTTAAGAATGTATTTCACGCGATTTTTTACTCCATTTGCGCAATCTTTTGGTGCGTAAGATTGTGCGATGAGTGTAAACATCGGCAAATCATTCACATCATCGCCAATACACGCGCACTCACGCGCACTCACGCCACTCTTAGTGAGAATCTCACGCACCACCGAGCCCTTATCGCTCACGCCCATATAGACATAATGGATTCCAAGCTCTGTGGCGCGCTTTTTGACAATCTCACATTCCCTGCCCGTTACAATCGCACTCATACGCCCCAACTTATTATTCCATACATTAAGGGCAAGCCCGTCTTTAATGTTAAATTTCTTAATCTCCTCGCCACTTTGTGTGTATATCACATCGCCACGCGTGAGCGTGCCATCGACATCAATAAAGAGTAGTTTTGTCTTTTTCACAGCACTCCTTTGGTGCTTGGTGTGCCTACACGCTCATTTGGGCTAATAGCTCGGCGGAAACTAAGCGCAAACGCCTTAAACATCGCCTCGACAATGTGGTGGAGATTTTTCCCTCGCTTTACTACAATGTGCGCGCTAATATTAGCATTAAAACACAACGCCTTGAAAAACTCCTCCACCAGCTCTACATCAAATTCACCGACTTTGCCCTTAAGCTCGCACGCACTTGTATCAAATACTAAATACGCGCGATTTGACAAATCCATATCGCACTCTACGCACGCTTCGTCCATCACCACACTTCCATTGCCAAACCGCTCTACACCAGCTAATGGATAGAGAATTGTATGCAACGCTTCGCCGAGCGCGATACCGCAATCCTCTACGCTATGGTGATTATCAATGTGCGTATCGCCCTTGCAGTAAATTTCTAAGTCCATTAAACTATGCTTACCCAATGCCTCTAGCATATGGTCAAAAAATCCAACGCCACTTTTTATCTTTGTCTTGCCACTACCATAAAGATTAAGAGTTAGGGTTATGTCTGTTTCTTTTGTCTTGCGTGTGTGTGTGATTACATTTTGTTTCATTATATTATCCTTAAAGTTAGTCCTTATCCATAAACAAATCATAAAATATTACCAAAAATTAAGCAAATTTACCTAATACTACTACGATACGCAAAAATTTAAGGTTGGCAATGTGGCAGATTCAAAAAATCCTATAAACCCCAGCACACAAGCGCACTTTTACATTAGCGGTATGAGTTGTGGGGCGTGTAGTGCTGGAATAGAGCGTGCGCTCTCGCGCAAGCCATATTGCAAAAAAATCGAAGTAAATCTCATCACACAAAAAGCACATATTATCTATGATGATAATCAAGCGACTTTACAAGAAATTTTTGCTTACATCGCCAAAATGGGCTATGAGCCAAGCCTACATAATCCAAAAGAAGTCCAAAACACAATACAAGAGAATCCACAAAGCCTTATCGCCAAATTTAACGCCCTAGATTCTAAACTTCTTCCCCCAAGACTGCGTCTAGCTTTAGCGATATTTTTTAGCGCGATAGTGCTTGCATTCTCTGTTGTGGGAATGCTTGGGACACACATCTTTTCGCTTCAGTTTGATTGTGGGATAATGCTTTTTGGCACGCTTATAGTGACACATTGCGGGCGGAATTTTTACTTCAAGGGCTTTAGAGCATTATTTGCGAAAAATCCTACAATGGATTCTCTTATCGCTATTGGCACAAGTGCAGCGTTTGTGTATAGCCTTAAGGGCGTGTATGAAATCTTTGCTTTTGGCACACACACGCATTTATACTTTGAGTCTGTGTGTGTGATTTTATGCTTTGTGATGATTGGCAAGGCGATAGAAAATGCCTCTAAAGATGATGCGCAAAAAAGTGCAAACTTCCTCTTGCAAATCAACCAAAAAAAGCTCCTGCGCTTAGAATCAGATTCTAACAACACACAGCAAAACGACTACACAAATGCGACTTTTAAAGAAGTGTTAAGTCAAGATATTGCCATAGGCGATATAATAAAAATTTTGCCAAATGATATGATAACTATTGATTGTGAAGTGGTGCAAGGAAGCGGAAGTGTCGATGAGTCAAGTATCAACGGCGAGAGCGTGCCCGTGCTAAAGAATAAAGGAGCACAAATCTACTCTGGCTCCATAAATATAGAATCTGTGCTCTTTGTGCGCGCGCTTAAAGTCGGCACACAAACAATGCTAAGTCAAATCTTTACCCTTATCCAAAACGCCCAAGATTCTAAAGCCCCTATTGGAATCTTAGCCGATACAATCGCGGTAATTTTCGTGCCTTTGGTGATTTTTATCGCGCTTTGCGCGGGGAGTTTTTGGTGGATAGTGCGTGATTTTGCCTTTGGATTAGATATTTTTATCGCCGTGCTTGTAATTTCGTGTCCTTGTGCGCTTGGGCTTGCCACACCAATGGCATTTTTACACGCTAAAGCAAAGGCAAACAAAATGGGGGTGTTTTTTAAAAATGCGAGTTGCTTGCAGGCGTTAAGTGCCATTACACACATTGTCTTTGACAAGACAGGCACGCTCTCTTATGGACTAGAAGTAGCAAGCGTGCAAAGCCACATAGATTCTAAAGAATTTCTCTCAATCGTGTATTCTTTAGAATCTCAAAGCACGCATATCATCGCCCAAGCCCTTACATCTTATGCCAAAGCACAGGGCGCACAAAGCCTAGCAGTCAATAATTTTAGCTCTATTGCTGGATTTGGCATTAAAGGCGAGATTTTAGGCAAGGGCTATGTGCTTGGAAATATAGAATGCCTAAAACTTGATAATCCAAATATCACGCAATCAAGCATAGCGCAATTTAACGACAAAGAATGCAAACTTGCTGTATATCTAGCGCACGATAGTAAAAGTGGTGGCGAGATTTTAGGTGTGTTATACTTGGCTGATTTGCTTCGTGCCGAAGTTATCCCCACAATCGCCACATTGCAAAAAGAGGGGCTAAGTATAGCAATGTTAAGTGGCGACAATGAGCGAAGCGCGAAAGCGAGCGCAGAGGTTTTACACATTGGCGAAGTGGTGGCAAATGCAAAGCCAGATGAAAAATTCAAATATGTAACCAAACTCAACAGCGATGGGGCAAAAGTGCTAATGGTGGGCGATGGCATAAATGACGCCGCCGCGCTTAAAAGTGCGAGCGTAAGTGTGGCGTATGCGAGCGGAAATGATATAGCACAAAATTGTGCGGATATAATTTTGTATAACCAAAATGCTAAGGCGATTCTCAATGCGTATCATCTAAGCAAGGCGACAATTATCAATATAAAAGAGAATTTATTTTGGGCTTTTGGGTATAATGTCATTTTTATCCCCATTGCGTGCGGTGCGCTGGGTGGATTTGGGATTTTTTTAGACCCTATGTTTTGTGCGTTTGCGATGAGCTTTAGCTCTATTACCGTAGTGCTAAACGCCGCAAGGCTTAAGCGATTTAAGATTCTCTAAGTGAAGTTGATTTTAAGGAGTAACAATGCAAATAACACTAAATGTCGATGGTATGCACTGCCAAAAGTGTGTAGATAAAGTAGAAAAGTTTGTGGGCGAGATTGATGGTGTGAGCTTTATCAATGTGGATTTGGCTAAAAAGAGCGTTAGCGTAGAGTTTGAATCTCCAGCAGATAAAGAGAAAATTACCGAAGCGATTTTAGAGAGTGGCTTTGAGGTGAGATAAACCTTGCGAGTCCTTGTAGATTTTTTTAAAAAATTTTTTCCTTATATCCGCGGGCATTATGCAAGCTTTGGCATTGCCATTGCGGGCTCACTACTCGCCGCGCTCTCACAAGCAGGCATAGCGTATATGATAGAGCCACTGCTTGGCACGCTTCAGGGTAAAGTCCCGCGAGATACGCCATTATTTAACATTAGCTTTGAGGAAATGGCGAGAAACAACACGCTAGCCTTTATCGTCCCTGCGCTCATTGTGTTTGTGTATTTTTGCAAATCACTTGGAATGTATATCCAATCTTACTTTATGAGCTACATTGGGCAAGACATCGTCCGTCAAGTGCGCGATAAAATGCTTCAACATTTGCTAAGTTTTGATTTGGGGTTTTTTAACAAAATGCGTGGTGGCGAGCTAATGTCGCGCATTAGCAATGATATTGGCATCATTCGTATGGCAGTCTCAAACTATGTAATAGATATTATCCGTGAGATTACCACCATTGCGGGATTTTTAGTCATTGTATTTTATCAAAGCCCCAAGCTTGCAATCATTGGGCTTGTGATTATCCCACTTGCCATAATCCCCATCAGCCTCATCGTAAAAAAGCTCAAAAAATACGCCCGCACCTTGCAAGAAAAAAACGCCGATATAACCGCCAAGCTAAGCGAAATCTTTAACAACATAGAAATTATTAAAGCAAGCAACGGCGAAAAGCTAGAATCACAAACCTTTGAGCGACAAAATAAAGAGTTTTTACGCGTAAGTATGAAATCCACCAAAGTAGGCGAGCTCACTTCGCCACTTATGGAAGTGCTAGGCGCAGTGGCACTAGGCGCGATTATTTATGTCGCCACTTTAGAAATCCAAGCAGGCAACATCACCACAGAATCTTTTGCTTCATTTTGCGCGGCGTTATTTATGATTTATACCCCGCTTAAACGACTTATCAATCTATGGGGCTATATGCAGGGTGCGATTGTAGCAAGTGATAGAATCTTTGAAATTTTGGATAAAAAGCCTCATATCACTGATGGGAGCTTAGAGCTCAAAGTCCCAATAGATTCCATAGAAGTGCGTGGCGTGGAGTTTTCTTATGGCGAGAGTGGCGAGGAGGCACACGCACTCAAAGGGGTTAGCCTAGAATTTAAACGCAACCAAATCACCGCGCTTGTAGGCAAGTCTGGCTCGGGCAAAAGCACGCTTATCAACCTTATCTTGCGTTTATATGAAGTGCAAAAGGGCGAGATTCTCATCAATGGCAAGAATATCAAGCATTTCACACAAAAATCCCTGCGGGAAAATATCGCAATCGTTACGCAAAGAATCTTTATCTTTAATGACACAATAGCGCATAATGTCGCCTATGGCTTGCAAATTGATGAAGCAAAAGTCCTAGATTCTCTTAAAAAAGCCCAAATGGGCGAATATATTGCAAGCCTGCCAAATGGAATCCACACGATTTTAGATGAGTTTGGCACGAATCTTAGCGGAGGACAACGCCAAAGAATCGCAATCGCGCGTGCATTGTATAAAAACCCCGATATACTTATTTTAGATGAAGTTACAAGCGCGCTAGATTCTCAAACGGAAGATTTAATCAAAGAGGCAATCAATGCCGTGCGAGCAGACAAAATCATCATCTTAATCGCACATCGCCCTAGCACTATCGAGCTCGCAAATAATGTAGTAGAAATGCGCGAGGGCAAAATATTCAAGCAATCATAAGCCCTCTGGCGTGTCTACCCTACTTCTTAGCACTTATTTGTTTGCAAATTGTGTTATAACCTCTTGAAACCTCAAGCAACAAACACGCACAATACCTTGACAAAGTTTAAATATTTTTATATTATGTCGATTTGAGTTAAAGCGGTTTTTTTTTTTTTTGTATCTTTGGGTTCAAGTTTTATTAAGGTTT